>MGXH01000048.1 GCA_001801305.1 Gammaproteobacteria bacterium GWE2_42_36 | reverse complement strand
GACGACAAGTTCAGATTCAAAAATGTTGGTTAAACGTCGAGCCGATTATCAACCTTCGACGCATCTCATTGATACAATCGATTTAGTGATTGAGCTTCACGAAGAGCAAACTTATGTAACAGCCACGAGTGACGTGCGCGCGAATACTCAGGCTTCGATGGTTTCAACGACATTAGCTTTGGATGGCGAACATTTAAAATTAGAGAGCGTAAAAGTTGACGGCAAAATGCTTCGGTCGGATCGTTATCAATTAACTGATGCCCAATTGATCTTACTGGATTTACCCGAGCAGTTTACGCTCGAAATTAAAACGACTATCAAACCACAAGAAAACACAACGCTCATGGGGTTGTATCGATCGGGTGATATCTTTTGCACGCAATGTGAAGCGGAAGGATTTCGGCGAATCACGTATTATTTAGATCGGCCGGACGTGCTTGCGCGCTTTACTACGACGATTGTGGCGAATCGGGCGCGTTACCCCGTGTTATTATCGAATGGAAATTTGATTGATTCAGGTGAATTGTCCGATGGATTACATTGGATGAAATGGGCCGATCCTTTTCCGAAACCTTGTTATTTATTTGCGATGGTTGCGGGAGATTTGGATTTTATCGAAGATACCTATACGACCTTATCGGATCGAGTGGTTGCGCTGCGTATTTTTTCTGAAAAAGGGCATATTGATAAATGCCAATACGCGATGACTTCGCTCAAAAAAGCGATGCATTGGGAAGAAAAACATTACGGACGCGAATATGATCTTGATATATTTATGATTGTCGCGATTCAGGATTTTAATTTTGGCGCGATGGAAAATAAAGGGCTCAATATTTTTAATGCGAAGTGCATTTGGGCTGATCCGCATGTAGCGACCGATGCCGATTATGCCCATATCGACAGCACCGTGGCACATGAATATTTTCATAACTGGACGGGTAATCGGGTCACTTGTCGCGACTGGTTTCAGCTGTGTTTAAAAGAAGGATTAACCGTTTTTCGCGATCAATCGTTTTCAGCTGATATCGGCTCGCAAGTGGTTGAGCGCATTGATCAAGTTGACTATTTACGTTTATTTCAGTTTCCCGAAGATGCCGGTCCGATGGCGCACCCGATTCGTCCTGAGGCTTATATCGAAATCAATAATTTTTATACGACGACGATTTATGATAAAGGCGCTGAAGTATATCGGCTGCTTTTTCATATTTTGGGCGAGCAAGCTTTTCGAGCTGGTATTGCGTATTATTTTAAGCATTTCGATGGACAGGCGGTCACGTGTGAAGACTTGATTCATTCGTTCGAGGTGGCGAGCGATAGCGACTTAACCCAATTTCGATTATGGTTTTCTCAGTCCGGTACGCCGGAATTATGGGTATCGGCGGTGTATGATGACGTCAAAAAACAATGGGCGATGACCGTCAAACAGCAAATCCCTAAAACGCCGACGCAACTGCCGCAACAACCCATGCATATTCCGTTTAAAATAGGATTGCTGGATCAACAAGGGCGTGAAATAAAATGCCATTTGAAAGGGGAGGCTCATCGAACGACGGATGATTCGATTGTTTTAAATCTCACCCAAGCCGAGGAAACGTTTATTTTTACGGACATTCATGCACAACCGATTCCGTCATTACTGCGCGATTTTTCAGCGCCAGTGAAATGTTGCTATGAGTATACCGAACAGGAACTTGCTTTTTTGATGGCGCATGATGTGAATGGATTTTCTCGTTGGGAAGCCGGACAGCAATATGCGATGAAACTCATCGGTCAACTTATTACCGATTGGCAGACGGGCCGGGCTTTGCATTTATCACCCGCTTATGTCGAGGCATTCGAGGCAGTTTTAACCGATGCGCAAACCGATTCAGCGTTATTAGCGCGTTTGTTAGAAATGCCTTCTGAAGTCTATATTGCTGAATCATTGCCCGTGATTGATGTCGAAGCAGTTCATACCGTGCGACACTGGTTGCAGCAGCAGCTGGCGACTATTTTTAAAGACGTTTTTAAGGCGGTTTACGAGCGTGCGTTTGTGAAAACGCCATATGAATATACAATTGAGTTCGCCGGGCAACGTGCGCTGAAAAATACTTGTTTGGATTATTTAACGCAACTGGATTCACTCGATATGTATCGACTGGCTTTTCGACAATTTGAGCAGGCAGATAATATGACCGATCGTGTCGCGGCATTGCGATGCTTGACTGATACCGATTGTGAAGAACGACAACGCGCGCTCGATCAATTTTATCGGGATTGGCAGCATGAGCCACTCGTGATTGACAAATGGTTTGGCGTGCAGGCAATTTCAATTTTGCCGAATACGCTGGATTGCGTTAAAGCCTTACTCGACCATCCGGCATTTAATTTCAAAAACCCGAATCGCGTGCGCTCATTGATCGGTTTATTTGCGAAAAGCAATTTTATTCGTTTTCATGAACCATCCGGTGCGGGTTATGAGTTTGTTACTGACATGATTTTAAAATTAAATGAGACCAATCCGATGGTTGCCGCTCGATTAGTCGAACCGTTTACGCATTTTCGACGTTATGATTCAACGCGACAACAGCTAATGCGAGCACAATTAAAACGCATGGTCGAATTTCCTGCTTTATCCAAAGATCTTTATGAGGTGGTTTCGAAGAGTTTGTCTCTTGAAAATCGTTAAAACATCCTCATATTAATTTCATCCCTTCAACAACAAAAGGAGCCATCGAATGTCTGTCCAAATGCAAAAAGAAACGCGTGGGTTTGAAACGGAAGTAAAGCAATTGTTAAAACTCATGATCAATTCGCTCTACAGCAATAAAGAAATATTTTTGCGCGAGTTAATTTCGAATGCGTCCGATGCAGCGGATCGATTGCGTTTTGAAGCGCTGTCCGATTCGGCGTTAATGGAAACGGATCCCGAACTAAAAATTCAGATCGATTTTGATAAAAAACATCGCACGATCACGATTCGTGATAATGGGATTGGGATGAGTCGGGATGAAGTGGTGAGTCATTTGGGTACGATTGCTAAATCGGGAACGAAAGATTTTTTAACTTCACTCACGGGTGATCAAGCGAAAGATTCCAAATTGATCGGACAATTCGGCGTGGGTTTTTATTCCGCTTTTATCGTGGCCGACAAAGTAACGGTGCTAACGCGTCGTGCGGGACTCACCGAAGAACATGGCGTATGTTGGGAGTCAGCAGGCGAGGGTGAATACACCATTGAAAATGTCGACCGTAAAACGCGCGGTACAGAAGTCATTTTACATTTACGCAAAGAAGACGAGGAATTTTTAGAAAACTATCGTCTGCGTAGCATTATCACGAAATATTCCGATCACATTATGTTGCCGATTTTGATGTTGAAAGAAGATGAAAAAGGCAAGAAAACCGATGAATGGGATCAAATCAATCGGGCAACGGCTTTGTGGGCATTACCGAAAAGCGAAGTGAAGGACGAAGAATACAAAGCGCTGTACAAACATATTTCACATGATTTTGATGAGCCTTTGTTGTGGGGACATCATCGCGTCGAAGGAAAATTGGAATATATCAGTTTGTTGTATATTCCTGCGCGAGCGCCTTTTAATCTATTTGATCGGCAACACCAGCATGGCTTAAAGCTGTATATTAAGCGCGTTTTTATTATGGATGAAGCGGAGCAGTTTTTACCCTCTTATTTACGCTTTGTGAAAGGGATTATCGATGCCAATGATTTGCCGCTTAATATTTCCCGAGAAATATTACAACGCAATCCGATGGTTGAAAAAATCCGTTCAGGAATTATTAAGCGCGTGCTAGATATGCTCGAGAAATTGTCGAAAGATGAGCCAGAAAAATACTTGAAATTTTGGAAAGAGTTAGGTCGGGTCATGAAGGAAGGGCCGGCTGAGGATTTTGAAAATCGTGAAAAAATCGCGAAATTATTACGTTTTTCATCAACGCATACCGACCAAGAAGAGCAAACTGTTTCCTTCTCTGATTATGTGAGCCGCATGAAATCCGACCAAAAGAAAATTTATTACCTCACGGCCGATAGTTTTACCGCCGCAAAAAATAGCCCGTATTTGGAAGTATTTCGAAAGGCAGGCATCGAGGTATTGTTATTGTCTGACCGAGTAGACGAATGGTTGGTGGGGCATTTAAGTGAATTTGATGGGAAACCCTTACAATCGATTGCGAAAGGTGAGCTGGATAGCGAAATCGTCAATCAAGAAGAGTCAAAAGATGAGCAGAAAAAAGATTTAGAAACTTATGAAGGCTTTTTAAAGCATGTCAAAGAAGTCTTGGGTGAAAAAATCAAAGAAGCGCGACTGACTTATCGGTTGACGCAGTCGCCCGCTTGTATTGTGGCCGATGAAACGGATTTGAATATCAATATGCAACGCATATTGAAGTCGGTGGGGCAAGAAGTGCCTGAGACCAAAGCGATTTTTGAGATCAATCCGCACCATGCGATTATCGAGCGGCTCAAAGACGAGCAGGATGATGGGCAGTTTAAAGAATGGGTTGAAATTTTATTCGACCAAGCGGTTCTGGCCGAAGGCGGACAACTTAAAGATCCCGCTTCTTTTGTGTCGAAAATGAATCAGCTGCTGTTGAGATTGGCGCGGTGAAATGCGGGTTGAACACGCTCGTTTCCGTCGTCATTTCCGTGAAGGCGGGGATCTAAAAATACGGGTTCTGGATAAGAATCAGCGGGATGACAATTTCCAGAATGACAAATCAAGGGCATCAAACGGCCATTAACGGTAGATTTTCAGTTAAAAATCTACCGTTTAGTCAAATCAATTCATCAAAAAACCATTGCGAGATAAAGGTCTATATATTATATTGTGCGCTCCTTTATGATGAGAAAAACTTAACCGTTAATTGATTGAGGGGCCCCGATGGAATTAGCAATTTTCCTGATTTTCTTTCCACTGCTACCAGCAGTTTTATTGGTTTTTTCAAAAAACGCGTGTCTTCAAAAATGGATTACGATCATCGCATCGATAGTGATCGCCGTAGCCAGTGTTCTTTTCGCTATTCAGTACATGAAAGGAAGTGGAGAGTACTCCATGTTCATCAATCCGCTGCCTAATCAGTTGGTGATGATCGGTGATATTGTGTTAGCGTTGGCGTTTTTATTCGTTTGTCGAAAGTTACCGTTTCGTCGATATTGGATTCCTTTATTGGTTATTGCGCAATACGGGCTCGTGCTTTTTTATGATTTTTCAGGCCGTATGCCGGAAGTGGCGCATTATCTTTATTTAGATGGGTTAACCGCGGTGATGGCGGTGGTGATTGGTGTGGTCGGTACACTGATCGCGATTTATACGATTGGCTATATGAAACATTATCATCACGAGCACCCGGCGCTGTCTAATCGAACTCACTTGTTTTTGGCCACCATTTTTCTGTTTTTTAGCGCCATGTTTGGCATTATATTTTCTAATAGTATCACGTGGATTTATTTCTTTTGGGAAATCACCACGATCTGTTCGTTTATCATGATTAGCTATTCACGAGAACCGATTGCGATTCAGAATGCTTTTCGTGCGTTGTGGATGTTGTTGGTGGGTGGATTGTCTTTTGCTTTGGCGATCACTTATTTGGCAAACAGTGGTTACACGCTCGAATTACAGCGTTTGATGATGATGCCGGTTGCCTTTGTTTTATTGCCGGTTTTGCTGATTTGTTTTGCCGGTATGAATAAGGCGGCTTTATACCCGTTTGGGAATTGGTTACTAGGTGCGATGGTGGCACCAACACCTGCTTCTGCATTGCTGCATTCCAGTACCATGGTTAAAGCCGGTGTTTATTTGGTCATTCGATGCGCACCTGTTTTAAGAGATACCACAGCGGGTATGATCGTTGCTTTATTGGGTGGATTGAGTTTCTTGGCGGCTTCTGCTTTAGCCGTTTCTCAACGCAATAGCAAACGCGTTCTCGCTTATTCGACCATTGCCAATTTAGGCTTGATTGTCTTGTGTGCGGGCATAGGAACACCCTTTACGTTGTGGGCAGCTGCTTTGATTGTTATTTTCCACGCAGTTGCAAAAGCCTTGATGTTTTTATGTGTTGGGACAGTGTCACATCAAACGGGTAGTTTGGATATTGAAGATATGCAAGGACTTATTGCGAGAATGCCTTACACAACCATTACCATGATCATTGGATTAAGTGGTATGTTTTTGGCACCGTTTGGTATGTTGATCAGCAAGTGGGCGGTGATCGAAGCACTTGCTGTTCGTAGTCCGATATTCCCGGCGATTGTGATTTTTGGTGGCTCGATTATGTTATTTTTCTGGACCAAGTGGTTTGGTCAATTGATCGCCATCCCCAGCGCAAAACAAGAAAATCTTGAAAAAGGCATAGGGATTGAGTGGGTTGCTTTAATTGGACTTTCCGTCTTAACCATTGCCGCGTGCGTTTGTTATCCAGTGATTGGTAAATATTGGTTGGTGCCGTTATATGGTTGGAATCCGATGCTGTACGATAAAGTCGAACTGTCGATTGCGATCATGCTCGGGTTGATGGTTGTTCCACCGATTATTTTATTGATCCGAAAAAATAATTTAACCTATACCACGCCTTATTTAGGGGGTGCAAACGTTATCAATCCACATGAATTTATGGGATCTTTTAGCGCACCTCGTGGGTGGGCCTTTAAAAATTATTATCTCGAACGATTTTTTGGTGAAGCCGTCCTCTCACGATGGACGATTGCCGGGTCGATTGTGTTATTAATCTTGATGTTTCTAGTGGGGAAAGTATGACTACTTGGATTTGGGGTCTTTTAGGTGTTTTATTAACACCCGTCGTCGCCGGTCTTGTGGGCGGTGTGGATCGAATTATTACAGCCAGAATGCAAGGCCGAATGGGTCCGCCTGTTTTGCAGCCATTCTATGATGTGTTGAAATTATTCAGCAAACAAAATTTAGTGTTGAATCGATTTCACCATGATTTGGTAATTTGCTCGCTTGTTTTTACCGTGGCGGCCGTCGGTTTGTTTTTCGCGGGCGAAAATTTATTGCTGTGTATTTTCGCCTTGGTTGTGGGCAATGTGTTTTTAGTTCTTGCTGCTTACGCCACCAATTCGCCTTATAGTTTGTTAGGTGCTGAGCGAGAACTGCTGCAAATGCTGTCTGCAGAACCGATGATTTTATTGACGGCAGTCGGTTTTTATATGGCGACAGGCGGTTTTGATGTCAGTCAGATTATTTTAACGCACCATTTACCCATCATTGCCTTGCCGGGCATATTCCTCGGATTGGTTTATGTCTTGACGATCAAGCTGCGTAAATCGCCTTTTGATTTGGCGACATCTCATCATGCGCATCAAGAGTTAGTGAAAGGGATATCAACGGAATTTGTTGGCCCATCGCTGGCATTGTTTGAAATAATTCATTGGTATGAAACAATTTTTGTCATGGCGTTGGTCTATCTCTTTTTCGCCAGTATGCCCATACTTGGCATTTTTGCGATATTAGCGGTTTATTTCGTTGAAATATTGATTGATAACACCGATGCCCGTGTTAAGTGGGAACTGATGTTGGGTTCTGCTTGGATTATCACGCTCATATTTGGTGTGGGCAATTTAATGATTCTACATATCTTTCAGTAAAGGGGAAAGCCAGCATGTCAATTAAAAAGTCTCCCTGGAT
>MGXH01000047.1 GCA_001801305.1 Gammaproteobacteria bacterium GWE2_42_36 | reverse complement strand
GTTCTATCAAATGCAGATAGCGCATCTGTTCAGCCGAATCAAAATTTACCCATTGCACGCGACCGCGTAAAAGCAATCCATAAATCATTGCGCGCACCGCTTCGGGATTATTTGGCCCATCTTCATATTGCCTACGTTTGGCAATTGGTTCTTCGACGAGGAGTTGTTGAATTGATTGCATATTATTTTTCCGAATAAATTTTGAACTGTTTTGTAGATCCCTTGAGCTCGGAATAACTAGAAAAAAATAAGGAATTCTGCAGTCTACTTTCTAATCCAGAACTCAGGTTCGTATGGATGATTCAATGTGTCGAAAATAAAGAAAAACGCAGGAAAATAACCCAGTTAGATTATGAGATGGCTGTAAGCTGAATTTAGATACATTATAAGCAAGATGAAAAAGCACAAGTTACATGTAAGAAATAAGCATTTTGAGCCGCTTTTGAAAGTCGTTAGCGCCGTATAAATTTGGTTGGCAACAGTTTCATGATCGTCATGAGATAATTTTTCTGAAAGATACATTCTATTAGATTCTTAGAAGAATACTCAAAACTTCTCTCTAACGTCAAGATTATTTTTGAATAAAACTAACGGCGGCATGCGAAACAACAATCGAAAAAATGTTTCGACTCACTCACTTTTTATTTTTTAATTGCTGACTAATAACAAGTCTTGCGCCTTGTTTCAGGAATTCGATGAGACCATCAACCGCACGCGTTCTAAATCTTCCAGTGTATCAACGCCTATCCCTGCTTTTTCTTGTGCAATATCGACATGAATTTTTTCGCCATACCACAAAACTCGTAACTGCTCTAGCGCTTCTATCTTTTCCAAAGAACAGGGGGACCACTGCACATACCGTTTCACAAAACCGGCACGATACACATAAAGACCAATATGCCGATAATAGGGATAATCTGGCGGCATGATTTTTTCCGTTTTCGCAAAACCATGACGATACCAAGGAATGGGCGCACGACTAAAATACATCGCATACCCTTCATGATCTCTCACCACTTTATTCACTTGCGGGCTAAACAATTCCGCTTGATTTTCAATAGGCTCACATAGCGTCGCCACGGCCGCTTTATTATAGCGCCGTAAATTATTGACCGTCTGATTGATCAAAGCAAAAGGAAGCAAAGGTTCATCCCCCTGCAAATTGACAATGATATCGTCATCGTCGAGTTGCCGTAAAGCAATGACTTCAGCAATACGCTCGGTGCCAGACTGATGCGTGCTGGCGGTCATGCAAACTTCCCCACCGAAAAATTCTACTGCCGTTAGAATACGCGCATCATCAGTCGCTACAATAACGCCATCAACTGCAGCATGTTTGGCATTTTGATAGACATGTTGAATCATGGGCAAAGATCCAATCAATTGTAGCGGTTTTCCTGGCAATCGCTCTGATTGATAACGCGCCGGAATAACAACATAAACTCGGCTCATGATTTTATTTCTCCCTCGTGAAGCGATTGCGCAGCAGCCGGCAATAAAATAGGAATGCCGTGGTCGACCGGGTAGGCCAATTTATCAAAGCGACATATCAATCGCTGCTTCTCTTGATCAAAAAGCAATTTACCTTTACATAAAGGACATGCCAAAATAGCCAACATCGCTTCATTGATCATGCCGTCAACCTATTTCTTTTAGCCTTCATTACACGCACAAATATAACCTTTTAAATAGTTGGTTTCCACTATCGCCGGGTGAATTGGATGATCGGGCGCTTGCTGTAATTGTTCGATAACTTTAAAAGATCGCTTTGCTTTCACGCCTGCCTCATGCAATACCGAGAAAAAAATATCTCGTGTGATCTGCATAGAGCAAGAGGTTGAAATCAAAATACCTTGAGGAGATAATAATTGTAAGGCGCATTTATTCAGTTTAATGTACGCTTGCATTCCTGCCTTCAAATCTTTTTTTCGTTTGATGAGCGCTGGCGGGTCAAGCACAATCACATCGAATTGTTCTTTTTGCAATACCAGCTCAGGCAGCAAATCAAACACATCGGCCCTCTGCGTTTTCACTGTTGATTCCACCCGATTTAACGCCGCATTATGCTGAACGTGATTTAACGCTTCCGCTGAACTGTCGACACATAATACTGCTTTTGCACCCTGATAGGCCGCCGCAACACCCCAGGCACCAATATAACTGCAAATATCTAGCACACGAGCCTTGTTGACATAAGCTGGTAGTCTTGATCGATTACTACATTGATCATAAAACCAACCCGTTTTTTGTCCGGCCCATAAAGGAATTTCAAACTGTACCTGATGCTCTGCGAGTGTGATGGCTTGAGGAACAGTGCCATAAGCCACCTCCACATAACTAGGCAAAGATTCAAGCTGTCGTCCGGACGAAGTATTACGATATAAAATACCGGCCGGCGAAAATAGCTGGACTAAAGCATCAATAACCAGCGATTTTAAATTTTCCATTCCTGCTGTATTCAGCTGTACAACAAAAATTTCCCCATAGCGGTCAACAACCAATCCGGGCAAATCATCGCCCTCACTGTAAATTAAACGATAATAAGGTTGATGAAATAATCGTTCACGCAACCGTAATGCTTGGCTAAAACGCCGTTTAAAAAACTCAACATCTATCGGTTCATCTCGATGTCGAGTTAATAAACGCGCACAAAGTAGCGTATTCGGGTTGATATATCCGATGCCCAGCGATTGTTGATCTGCGGATTCTATATGAACCAATTCGCCAGTCTGAAAACTTTTTAGAGGTGTCTTTTGAACATCGATTTCATTGCTGAAAATCCACAAATGCCCTCTTTGTAATCGACGGTCTTCGTGTTTTTTTAATTGTAGCGTGGCATAAGTCATTATTTACCTCTATAAAAATGGTGCATCATTTCAGAGCAATCTGGAATTCGCCTGTCATCTGATGCCCCACGATTAAATCGTGGGGCAATAGATTCGCGGAATCCAGCCCATTTGCCATCCTCGAAGTGCAAAAATCCAGAAAAACGGCAGTCATCGCGCGTTCTTCCATCCATGATCTTCGAGCACTCACGAGGAATGTTCTTCATTCACGATGAATAACAAATGTCCGCATTTAATTATCCGCGATCGTCACTTAATTGATAGCTTTTTTTCGTTTTTTTCGGCGTCAAGATCAACTTCAGTTCTGGATAGCAAGGCAATCCATTTTTAAAGGGTGGAATATCTTCGCCTTGAATCAAGGGACGAATATAATCGATGCAATCCTTCGTCACATCCATACCATCTTTAGTGATGTATTTTCTCGGCATATTCTTTTCTGTATTAGCGATATTTTCCAAGCTCGTCTCACCCAAGGTCCATTGATATTTTTTACCCGGCTTGCGCACGATAATGGGAGAAAGGTCATTTTTACCCGCGACCGCCATTTCAACGGCTGCTTTCCCGACGGCATAAGCCTGCTTTAAATCCACCGTACAACCTAAATGGCGAGAAGAGTGTTGAATATAATCGACGACTGACACGTGAAAAGAGTAATTAAATCGATCACGAATTTTATTCGCTAAAATCGGGGCAATACATCCTTTTTGAATATGACCAAAGGCATCGCGCTGTCCCGTATCGGCAATAAAGTGGCCGTCTTTATCTTTCAAACTTTCAGAAGTCACGATATGGCAATACCCGTATTTTCTAACGCTCTCAGATACTTTAGCGAGAAATTTTTCTTCATCAAAAACAATTTCAGGGCAAAGAACAAGATGCGGTGGATCGCCTGGCTTTTGGCGCGCTAAAGCACTGGCTGCTGGCAACCAACCCGCATGACGTCCCATCGTTTCCATAATATAAATTTCTGTCGCTGGCGACATTGATTTGGCATCAATCCCTGTTTCTAGGGCTGCTGTTGCTAAAAATTTGGCGACTGAACCATAACCCGGACAGTTATCCGTGACCGGCAAGTCGTTATCCATCGTTTTTGGAATACCAATACAGACCAAGGGATAACCCACCTGTCGACTGAATGCGGCGAGTTTATGCGTTGTATCGGCTGAATCATTACCGCCATTATAAAAAATGTATCCGATATTATGTGCACGACACACTTCGATAATACGTTCGTAATCTTTTAAATCTTTTTCGACATCCGTTAATTTATAGCGGCAAGAACCAAACGCAGCACCGGGTCTTAAACGCAAGGCTTGTAGCGTTTTGGGTGTTTCTTTGCTCGTGTCATACAGTTCTTCGAGCAATAATCCTTGAATCCCATGACGTCCCGCATAAACTTTAATCCCATGCTTACGCGCTGTCTCAATAACACCTAAAGCGGTTGAGTTAATCACTGGCGTAACTCCGCCCCCCATCGCATAAAACGCGTTCATACGATTCGCTGGCTTCTTAATAATTTTTTTATTGTTCGCTCGAACTGCCTTTGCTTTTTTTGGCGTCACTTTTGCTGCCATAATTTAATCCTCTTCATGGTTATGCGTTGATAAACAGAACGGCGATATCTTCTGAAATTTCCACTGAGAACTCAAGCAGAAATACCGTCATTCGTTAAATAATATTGGCGAATTACCGCATTGTTCACTAGAATTTGCTCTGCTGACTTTGCGCAACATAAAAAAGAGCGTCAGGTTGAGTAATCATACAAACAAGCTAGGAAACATTATGCAAAACCAATCTCCTTTACCCACCCTTGAAACAGAACGATTAATTTTAAGACCTTTAGGCCTAGTCGATGCCGTTCATGTTCATCAGCTCGTTAATGATCGGGCCATTACTGACATGATGTCTCGAATGCCTTATCCTTGCCCACTTGAAATCACACAATCTTGGATTCTCTCACAGCGCCAAAACTTTGAATCGGGCCGTACATTAGTATTGGGTATTGCCTTAAAAGCAGACCAACAAATTATCGGCGCAATCAGCTTAGAAAATCGCGATGAAAATAATCGTGCTGAATTAGGTTATTGGGTTGGGAAAAATTATTGGGGGCATGGCTATTGCACTGAAGCAGCGAGAGCGATCGTCGCTTATGGTTTTCGACAAATGAATTTGAATCGCATTTTAGTATATTGTATGGCTGAAAATGAAGATTCAAAGAAAGTCGCTAAAAAAATCGGCATGCAATATGAAGGGCGCTTAAGACAACATATTAAAAAAGATGGCCTGTATAAGGATATTGATGTGCTCGGCGTTTTGAGTTTTGAATTTTTAACACAACATCTGAATCGAGCATAAGATAATGGCCGACAAATATCAGTGGATACACGCTTCATGAAAAACATGACGAGCCTTTTACAACATCAATCGGGTTTATTATCCGATCTCGTCGAAAAGGTCAGTGAGTTGCAATCCATCAATACTATCTTGCAGAAACACTTAGATCCAAAAATGGCAGCGCACTGTCAAGTCGCTAATTACCACCAAGGCAAATTAACGTTGGTCGCTGACCATAACACGTGGGCCACTCGTATTCGTTATTTAGCTCCTACGCTACTCATACAAATGCGAAAGGAACCTATTTTTTCCACGATTTTATCGATTCAATGCCTCGTACAAATGGGTTCGTTTCAGTCTAATCAACCCTCAACAGCTATTTCCAAAAAAACCGATTTACCCGATGAAACAAAAAAGCTTATTCGAAGTACTGCGAAACACGTGAGATCAGAGGCCTTAAAAAAATCGTTGCTACGCTTGGCGGATTGAGAAGGACGTGCGAGCCCAAGCCTTTGTCATTTCGGGGAAGGTGGGTAAAAACTGAATTCCCGTTTTGATGGGGAGAGAACAAAAAGAATAGGAACAACAGACAAATCAGCCCATAGCTGATGCTAAGGCTAATTGATTATACGCGTACGCTGCAGGTAATTTGGCAGGGTCTTCAAAAGTGACGTAATCAAAAGCACTCGCTGTCGCAAGCACTTTTCGGACCAATTGATTATTTAAAGCATGCCCTGTTTTATGACATTTAAACGCACCGAGCACATTGCCGCCTAATAAAAACAAATCGCCCACTGCATCTAAAATTTTATGCTTGATAAATTCATCTTCGTAGCGCAAACCATCTTCATTGAGCACTCTAAAATCATCTAAAACAACGGCATTATCCATGCTGCCGCCCCGCGCCAAATTCATCGATCGCATACGTTCATAATCCGATAGAAATCCAAACGTTCTGGCACGACTAACCTGCTTAATATAAGCATTCGTCGAAAAATCAAAATTAATCCGATTATGCTCGGCGCGAAAAGCCGGGTGATTGAAATCAATACTGAAATCAATTTTAAAACCATCATAAGGCTCTAAAGACGCCCATTTATCTTGGTCCTCAACCCTGATTTTTTCTTTGATACGCAAAAATCGCTTCGGCACACCTTGCCCACGAACACCGGCCGATTGAATTAAAAAAACAAAGGGGGCCGCACTGCCATCCATAATCGGTAACTCAGCGGCTGTCACGTCGACATAAAGATTATCAAGACCAAAACCAGCGAGTGCCGATAATAAATGCTCTACTGTCGAAATTTTTACGCCATTTTTCTCGAGCGTTGTGGATAAAAGCGTTGAGGTCACGGCCGTTGCGGTAGCAGGAATTTCGACGGCAGGATTTAAATCGGTGCGCCGAAAAACAATCCCTGTATTAGGCAATGCAGGGGATAAAGTCATCGAGACAACATCTCCACTATGAAGACCGATGCCCGTTGCTTGAATTGTATTATTTAATGTTCGTTGTTCTATCACGATAGATCTCGCCTCTACACAAAGAGGCTATAACTATAGCGCATCCCACTGAAATATGCCAAGTAACTATTCACCGCGATCGTGATGATACAAGAACGTTCAGATTTTGGATGATTTTTCGTCAAAAAGCGCCAAAATAGGGACGTTCCTTAAAAAGCACTGAGTAATCACACGCCAAAATGAATTTCCTTTTACCAGCGCATCCTCTAAAATGTCGGCGCATTGTAGCGATCTTCCACTCAAAAAACAATGAAGGTAAAAAAAATGTCAAAAGATTATCAAGCGATTGCCACAGAAATTTTCCAAGCCGTAGGGCAATTAAAAAAAAGCGCGCCCGAAACCATCGATAGTTTCCATCAACTCGTTCAACAAGCAACCAAACCAGGCCAATTAGATGCTAAAACAAAAGAGTTAATCGCGCTCGCATTGGGCGTGGCCGCACGATGTGAGGGGTGTTTGGTTGCGCACACTAAAAAGCTGATCGGCCTCGGTGTTTCGCGTGAGGAAATCATCGATATGCTCGGTGTTTGTATTGCGATGGGTGGCGGTCCTTCTTATATGTATGCCGCTGAAACGCTCAAAATATTTGATGCGCTGTCAAATACTGCACGTTCATGATCAAGCATTTCACTCTGCTCGACTTACTCAGCTTTTTGATGGGTGCAATAGCCGTTCTGGCTTTTGCACCCTTTGAATATTCCTTATTGGCCCCGCTCTGCCTCGCCTTGCTATTGTTTTTTTATTTAAAGAGCTCTCCCATCCGCGCTTTTCGACGCGGATTTTTATTTGGACTTGGCTTTTTTGGTTTCGGTGTTTCTTGGGTTTTTATCAGCATTCACGTTTATGGCAACTCGAATGTCTTTGTTTCGGGATTCATTACAGGGTTACTGATTATCGCACTCGCCTTATTTCCCGCCGTTGCGGGATATCTCGTTGCACATACTCGGCGATTTGCGTGGATTACCTTTCCCCTCAGCTGGACAGTACTTGAATTCATTCGAAGCTATTTTTTAAGCGGCTTCCCTTGGCTATTGATTGGCTATACACAAACCAATTCACCTCTCAAAGGATACGCGCCAATCGTTGGTGTTTATGGCGTCTCTTTGGTAACAACCGTGATCAGCGTATGTTTATTAACGCTCTTCACCTCGCTGATCAGTCAGCCAAAAAACACGATCAAAAAACCAATTTTTACCGGCCTCTTATTGATGATACTGTGCATGGGTGGCTATTTTCTCAATGCAATCAACTGGACGACAATCCAAGGACAGCCCATCACCACCACCCTTATTCAAGGCAATATTCCGCAACAGGTCAAATGGTCGTCCGATCAAATAAAACCAACATTAGACCTGTATGCTAAATTAACGGCACAATCCAAAAATAGTCAGCTGATTATCTGGCCAGAAGCTGCGGTTCCTATACTCTTTAGTGATGCGACGCTTTACTTGCAGCGGCTTGACCAATTCGCCAAAAAAAATCATCTGGCGATTTTATTTGGTATTCCGAAAGATGAAGATAACGAACATTTTTATAATGCCGCCATGATAGTCGGAGAGGGTCACGGCATTTATTACAAACGCCATCTGGTTCCTTTTGGAGAGTATCTACCCCTCGATCGTTGGCTGCGTGGACTCATTAATTTTTTCGATATTCCGATGTCCGATTTTATAGCGGGCGATGATCATCAACCCCTGTTGCAAACACATCATGTTTTTATCGGGGCTTATCTCTGTTATGAAATGGCTTACTCAATATTAGTGATGCGCGACCTACCGCAAGCCAATATCTTAGTCACCTTAACCGATGATGCGTGGTTTGGGCACTCTGTCGCATCAGCACAACATTTACAAATAGGCCAAATGCGCGCCCTAGAAGCAGGACGAATGATGCTATTCGATACGAATACTGGCATTACCGCCGTGATTGATGCGAAGGGTCAGATTGTCAAACAAATTCCGCCATTCAAAACCCAAACCTTAACCTATATAGTTTCCCCGATGGTTGGAGAAACGCCTTACTCAAAATGGCTGCATTATTTTTTAACCTGAGTTCGGGATAACGGAAGACAAACAAGAGATTGGTTGGCCTTAGTTTATTTTCGCTCATGAGTTGGGCTTTGTCATCCCGCGGCTTGACCGCAGGATCTCAGAGAGCAGCCGCAAGCAACCCCGCATACTCATGCAAACAAGCAAAGCTATCCTGCAAAGAATTCTCTCGAGGCAAGAATTTTAACAATCCGGGCGTTTCAGACAAAGTGATAAACCCCGTTGCAGCCGGCATTACTTGAACCCCTTCTCGCTCAAAATAAAATTTCGCACGACGCATGTGCGACGCACTCGTCACGAGATAAATATAATGAATACGTGCCGCTTTTAAAATTTTCGCCGAAAATGCGGCGTTTTCGGCCGTGTTTTGGCTATGGTTTTCTAACCACCTAACATGCAAATTAAAATCTTGAGTCAACTCATCACCCATCACTTCAGCTTCGGATATTGGATCACCAAAATCGGTGCCCCCGCTCAGCAAAATGGGCAGTTTAGTATGACGATAAAGATAAGCGGCATAACGAACACGACAAAGCTCGATATAAGAAGACACATCACGGCCATATTCTGGCGCCTGAATAAATCGCCCACCCCCTAACACAACAATAACCTGCGGTTTGATGCCATTTGCATGTCGGGCGAGCAAATTAAGTGGCAATGGTTGTAAAGGTTTCGCTAAAAAATAAGCAACGATAGGCGTGCTTAAAAAATATAAGGCAAGCGTCGCAGCAAAAATAAGCGACAAACCCAATTTTAATGCGAATCGACAAAGCGTTAAACCGAGCAGTAATAAAAGAATAATGGCGCCTGGCGGCAAGAAAACAGTTTGAAAAAAATGGTGATACATCATTTTACCAAACTCGCGTTGGGGCACGCCGCTGCGTGCCCCTAGGATTTTTCCCTAGCACGTCTGCATTTCAGAGGGTTTCATCGTCAAACGAACACGACCTGAACTATCAATTTCAACGACTTTCACTTTCACCATATCCCCTTCTTTCACATAATCCTGAAGACGTTCAATACGTGCATCAGCAATTTGGGAAATATGCAAAAAGCCATCTTTGCTACCAATCAAGTTAACGAACGCACCAAAATCCATGATGCGAACCACTTTACCTTCGTAGCATTGACCCACTTCAACGTCCGCCACAATGTCACGAATGCGTGCTAAAGCAGCTTGCATCGCTTTATCGTCGACCGCAGCAACATGGACCAAACCATGATCATCGATATTGATATCAGCACCGGTTTCTTCAACGATCGATTTAATGGTCGCGCCGCCTTTTCCGATGACTTCTCGGATTTTTTCCGGCTTAATCTGAATCGTTCGAATACTCGGCGCATAAGCAGAAATTTGTTGACGTGGCTCGCAAATAATGGCATTCATTTTCTCTAAAATATGCAATCGGCCTTCTTTGGCTTGTTCAAGCGCTTTTTGCATAATGTATTTCGTAATGCCATCGATTTTGATATCCATTTGCAAAGCAGTCACACCATCCGCTGTACCCGCAACTTTAAAATCCATATCGCCTAAATGATCTTCATCTCCAATAATATCCGTCAAAATGGCAAAGCGATTTTCTTCTTTGATAAGGCCCATCGCAATACCCGCCACAGGTGCCTTAATCGGTACGCCAGCATCCATGAGCGCTAAACTGCTACCACAAACGGAGGCCATTGAGCTTGACCCATTCGATTCGGTAATTTCAGATACCACACGCAACACGTACGGAAATTCTTTATCGGACGGTAGTACGGCTTGAATACCTCGTTTCGCTAATCGACCATGCCCAATTTCTCGACGTTTCGGGCTGCCCATCATACCCATTTCCCCAACACAATAAGGAGGGAAATTATAATGGAAAATAAAGTGATCTTTTTCTTCGCCCATCAAACTATCCAGAATCTGCGCATCACGTCCCGTCCCTAAAGTCGCCACAACAAGCGCTTGAGTTTCCCCTCGCGTAAATAAAGCAGAACCATGGGTTCTCGGCAATACACCCACACGAATACTAATCGGTCGAACGGTTCGTGTATTACGCCCGTCAATACGTGGGGAGCCTTCTAATACACGCGTACGAACAATTTTCCTGCTGAGTTTTTCGAAATAATCATGAACTTCTCGTTCAGTAAAACGGCCTTCGCCTTCACCCGCTAATTGTTCCATCGCCTTCGCTTTGGTTTGCGCGATTGCGGCATTGCGAGTGAGCTTATCTTTAATTAAAAAGGCATTGGCCAACTCAGATTCAATCATCGCCGTTAAATTGTTCAATAATCCTTCGTTATGCACTGGTGGCTGCCAGCTCCATTTTGCCTTGCCGACCATTTCCGAAAATTCTTTAATCGCCTGAATGATCGATTGCATTTGTTGATGACCACACCAGACCGCTTCTAACATAATTTCTTCCGATAAGCCTTTCGCTTCGGATTCGACCATCAAGACGGCTTGTTCGGTTCCTGCAACAACTAAATTTAAACTCGAACCCGCTAATTCGGTCGGCGAAGGATTTAGTAAAAATAGACCTTCGTGATAACCCATACGGACCGCGCCAATCGGGCCGTTAAAAGGAAGCCCTGCAATAGTTAACGCGGCTGATGCAGCAATAATCGAAACAACATCAGGTTCAATATCAGGGTTAACAGACATCACGGTCACAACCACTTGGACTTCGTGGGTGAAATCATCATGGAATAACGGACGAATTGGCCGGTCGATTAACCGAGCTATCAACGTTTCGCGTTCGCTCGGGCGCCCTTCTCGTTTAAAAAAGCCACCGGGAATTCGACCCGCTGCATACGTTTTTTCCTGATAATTGACAGTGAGTGGGAAAAAATCTCGTACATCTTTAGGCATTTTTTCGGCAACAACTGTCGCCAGGACAACCGTGCCTTCCATATTAACCATCACCGACGCATCGGTTTGACGAGCAATCTCTCCAGTCTCTAAAGAAACTGTGTGCCGTCCTAACTGAAATGTTTTTTTAATTGCTGTGCTCATAAAATCCTCTTCTAGAAACGTGAAAAAAATAGGCGGTTATCACCGCCTATTTTATAATTGAAACGTTAACCGACGTCTCGTAAACTGAGTTCTTCGATTAATTTACGATAGCGTTCGAGATCATTCGCACGCAGATATTTTAACAACTTTCTACGTAAACTGACTTTTTGCATCAGTCCACGACGAGAGTGGAAATCTTTTTTAAAAACCTTGAAATGTTCAGTCAATTTCTTAATATCCGCTGTTAAAACAGCGATCTGAACTTCTGTTGATCCCGTATCATTTTCACTAAGCCGATGCGCTGCGATCACCTGCGCTTTCTCTGCTGACGATAACGCCATAACTATTAACCTCATTTTTTATCTTCAATAAAGGTGAAGGATTCTACCGACATATCCGCACGGCAACAAGTGTTTTTTTGAGAATTGACGATTGAGGTTTGAGAAAACGAGTCACTGTGCGACCGCCATTCCTGATGATAAACGGGCAATACCCGAGACTCTTAAGTTCGTACAAGGTTGTTCACAAAATTCCAAGTTCGGGGTTTTTTGCTCTGCGCAAAAAAACAAGTTCATCATCAACCCATTTCTTATCGTATTCAGAGCAAAAAACTCCAAACTCGGATTTCAGAAAGCATTTAAACATGGCATTTAGGGGACTCAACAGAAGTAAGCGAGATGCCGGGGGAAGGAGGACTATTCGCAGGAAGAGCCGGTGGTGAATGCTCGTCGTGACCAGATAATCCAGACGGCGGCGGCGATTGTCGTCGTAAAGCTTGCACTCCAACTGCCGTAGACGACAAACCAGGCGAGACCTCCGGCTTCGGGGAAGTAGAGCCACTTACAGAAGGTATTACAGGCATACGCTGTGCATCATCTTTCTTACCTGAGGGGGGGGTTAACGAATAGGCTGCACTAGCGAATGCTAGTGTTCCTGCAACCGCCGCAACTGAGCACACAGGCACTAATACCGACGCCAATACAGGAAGCGCGACGATAGATAGCAAAATAGTTACCACCGAAATTGCCATAACGGCTACACCAATACCTAAAATACTCCAGAGGGATCGTTTTGTGAGTTTTTCCTTCGCTGTATTCCAACGAGTTTTCATCCGCAGCCAAAATCTTTCTACAGTCATTCCGATAACACCAAATCTCGGCGGCTTTCTTCTGCGCTCACTGGCTCGAAGTTGTCTCATTATAGCCTTTTGTGCAGGCACTTTCTTTGCAGCAATATAATCAAACAGCGCTTTTACATTCGTCCCTGTTTTTGCACTGATTTCAAAATATCCCTGACAAGAAAGCTCTTGCGACAATTGCTGAAAATTCTCAGAAGAAATTTTCCGATTCGCCAAATCATCTGACTTCGTTCCCACTAAAACTAGCAGGGGACGATTAACATTAGTACGCCCATATTCTTGTTGTTTTTTCTCTTGCACTTGATCAAACGCTATTTTCCACCGTCGAATCTCTTCAGGCGAAGCTAAATTCGTCAAATCTATAACCAGAACAATCACACTAAACATATGCACTAAATCTATATGTTCTATCAGACTATTTTTATTCCCGGGGAAATCGTATAAGGTAAAATTTACAATGTCTTTTCCCACAAAGATATATTTTTCGTCAGAAACTAAAGCTTGTGTTCTGCTGTATTCATCGCTATAAGTATCAGCTACAGAGAGACCACTCAAAGTCGAATAATGGCAACTACGATCCTCAATAAATTTCTTTATTAAACAACTTTTGCCAACACGTTCACCGCCAATAAAAACAACTGATATTGGGCAAATTGGCTCATCAGAAAAATCAGGTAAAGTGGGAGCTAGATAGGCACTTCCGTTAAACATAAGAACCTTTTAATTATCTATTTTTCGATCATGAGCAAGTATAGCACAAAATCACTTGGTCAAAAATTTCTCGAATTATTTCACCGGCACATTTTTCAGTATTTCCAACGTCAAATCCCAAATTCGTTTTGTCGAGGGAATATTTAACTTTTCATCGGGCGAATGCGCGTGGAGCAACTCTGCGCCATAAGAAATCATGTCCAATTTTGGATTTTTATCGCCGATAAATCCACATTCCAATCCCGCATGAATGGCTTTAACCTCAGGCTCTTTGCCATACATTTTTTGAAAAATGTCTTTCGCCACTTTCAAGATAGAGGAATTTAAATTAGGATTCCACCCGGGATAAACATTCGACCACGTCGCTT
>MGXH01000046.1 GCA_001801305.1 Gammaproteobacteria bacterium GWE2_42_36 | reverse complement strand
GAAGCAGGCGTTTTTAATCTGGATGATCCTATCGGCGAGCAATGGGCGCATGAATTTAAATCACATTATAAAGTTTGCGGCTATACGTTAAGCGCAAGTCGATGTGTTGATGATTTATGGGTGGTGTGTGCACGTAAAATTGAATTTCATGCGCGTGGATTTACTTTGGATTTAAAAACCCCTTGGGGTGAAGCGAGTGTGACTTGTGCTTTGTTGGGTGCGTTTAATGTGAGCAATGTGTTAGCGGTGATTGCAACGCTGGGACTGATGGGCTATTCGTTAGCAGCGATTGTTGAGACGGTCGAACAATTTACGACGGTGCCTGGCAGAATGCAATTGATTGGCGGCAAGCATCATCAACCGTTGGTTGTGATTGATTTTGCGCATACACCCGATGCGTTAGAAAAAGCCTTGCAAGCCGTTCGAACGCATTGTCGAGGAAAACTGATTTGTGTGTTTGGTTGTGGCGGTAATCGTGATCGAGGCAAACGCCCGATGATGGGACGTATTGCTGAGACATTAGCCGATCAAGTGATTGTGACGAATGATAATATCCGTTTTGAAAATCCGATCGTGATTGTTCAGGATATTTTGGCGGGTTGTGAGCATCCTGAAAAAATAGCTGTTGAGCACGATCGTCGAGCGGCGATTCATCGGGCGATCGAGCAAGCGTTGCCGGATGATGTGATTTTATTAGCTGGAAAAGGGCATGAAAATTATCAAGTGATTGGCGATCAATATTTGCCGTTTTCGGAATTGGAAATTGTGGAAGAGGTATTAAAATTATAGAGGCACGCTGCGCGTGCCCTTTTTTTAACAGGAGAATTTAAATTTATGTTATTGGTATTAGCCCATTATTTATCGCATTTTTACCGTTTTTTTAGCGTATTTCAATACCTCACGTTACGCACGATTTTGAGTACACTGACTGCCTTATTGGTTTCTTTTCTGTTAGCGCCTTATTTAATTCGACGATTAAGTGAAGCACAAGTCAAACAAGTGATTCGCAAAGAAGGGCCGACTTCTCATTATTCAAAAGCGGGTACACCGACGATGGGAGGCTCGTTAATTTTAACGGCAATTACTGTCGCCACATTATTATGGGCCGATTTGTCAAATCGTTATGTGTGGGTTGTGTTGTTCGTGACTTTGGGTTTTGGACTTATTGGTTGGATTGATGATAATCGTAAATTACATTTAAAACACAGTCGTGGATTACCAGCTCGATGGAAATATTTTTTTCAATCACTCATTGGATTGGTTACGGCTATTTATTTATATCATATCGCGGCAACGCCTACCGAAACTCAATTATTAATTCCTTTTTTAAAACATGCGTATTTGCCGTTGGGTGTGTTGTATGTTTTTTTTGTATACTTTGTGATTGTCGGATCGAGCAATGCCGTTAATTTGACCGATGGATTAGATGGTCTTGCGATTCTGCCAACTGTGATGGTGGGCGCTGCCTTAGGTATTTTTGCGTATGTGACGGGTAATCATCAATTTGCCAAATATTTGCTCTTGCCTTATGTGCCGGGTGTCGGCGAAATCGTGATTATTTGTGGTGCTATTGCGGGCGCAGGATTGGGATTTCTTTGGTACAACACGTATCCCGCTCAAGTGTTTATGGGCGATGTAGGGGCTTTAGGCTTAGGTGCGTCATTGGGCGTGATTGCGGTGATGATTCGACAAGAACTCGTGTATTGTATGATGGGTGGTATTTTTGTGGCCGAAACGGTGTCAGTTATTTTACAGGTAGCGTCCTTTAAATTGACGGGCAAACGTATTTTTCGTATGGCGCCTTTACATCATCATTTTGAATTAAAAGGATGGCCGGAACCCCGCGTGATTGTTCGATTTTGGATTATTACTTTTATACTGGTTTTGTTAGGATTAGCGACGTTGAAATTGAGATAGCGTTGAGGATTGAGGGCACGCATCAGCGTGCCCCTACGGTTCTGGGGTTGTGCGTGGAATTGGGTATTTGAAGGGCACGCGTCAGCATGCCCCTACGGTTCTGAGGTTATGCGTGGAATTGGGTATTTGAAGGGCACGCATCAGCGTGTCCCTACGGTTCTGAGGTTATGCGTGGATTTGGGGTATTTAAAGGGCACGCGTCAGCGTGCCCCTACGGTTCTGGGGTTGTGCGTGGAATTGGGTATTTGAAGGGCACGCGTCAGCGTGCCCCTACGGTTCTGAGGTTGTGCGCGGAATTTTGGGGTATTTGAAGGGCACGCGCCAGGGTGCCCCTAACAGATGAAATTCGGCAACGTTTGAATTTCATGTCGTGCTGTGAAATTGTAGGGGCACGCTGATGCGTGCCCGTGAATAGATTATTTTTGGCATGATGCCTGATAGAAAGAGGTTCATCATGCTTGAAAATTATCATCGTAGATCAGTGCGATTGAAGCGATACAATTATGCTTCTGTGGGCGCCTATTTTATTACAATTTGTACGCATCATCGGATAGGTTGTTTGGGTCATATCGATGAAGGGAATGTCTCACTTACGTGGCAGGGTCAGATTGTCAAAGAAGAATGGCTGAAGACAGCCGATATACGTCAAGGTGTGGTAATGGGTGATTTTTGTATTATGCCAAATCATTTACATGGAATTATTATGCTTTCTGAAAGTGATGAGGGCACGCGTCAGCGTACCCCTACAAAATACGAGAAATTTGGAAAGCCGAACATCAATAGTATCCCCACCATTATTCGTTCCTTTAAATCTGTTGCAACGACAAGAATTAATGGAGTGCGAAATAGGCCTCATCAACCGATATGGCAGCGCGGCTATTACGAACATGTTATTCGAAATGAAGAAGAGCTTCGTTCGATACAAGAATATATTATTAATAATCCTTTACAGTGGTCGATGGATCGTTACTATTTATCATCGTTTACGGAATAGGGGCTAAAAAATGGAGAACAGCATGAACGAAAAATACACAGTCATTGTGGGGCTTGGCAAAACAGGATTTTCTTGTGCGAAATTTTGTTTGCGAGAAAATAAGCTATTTGCTGTTACGGATTCACGAGATAATCCGCCTTATGCTGCTGAACTTAAAGCAATCGCGCCACAGGTTAAAATGGTTTTTGGTCAGTTGGATGAAGCGCTTATTTTATCGGCTGAAAAAATTATCATCAGTCCCGGTGTTTCTTTAAAAGAACCTGTCCTTCAAAAAGCGATAGCGCAGGGCATTTCTTATGTGGGTGATATCGAATTATTTGTCGAGCGGATTCAGGCGCCGATTTGTGCGATTACAGGCGCTAATGCTAAAAGTACGGTAACGACACTTGTCGGAGAAATGGCGAAAGCCTCGGGACTTAAAACGCAGGTGGCGGGTAATATCGGGACACCGGTATTAGATTTGCTGACAGAGCCTGTATCGGATTTATACGTCTTAGAATTATCGAGCTTTCAGTTAGAAACGACTTTTTCTCTAAAGGCGAAAGCAGCGACTATTTTAAATGTTAGCGAAGATCACATGGATCGTTATGCAAGCATGGATGAGTATAGGGCTGCAAAATTGCGCATTTATGATCATTGTGAGATAGCCGTGATCAATCGTGCAGATCCGCGTATTGCGCCAGCGGATAAAAATATCAAAACGATTTCTTTTGGATTGTCGCCTTCAGCGCGCGGATATGGATTTGAAAAAATTCGCGAAGAATATTATTTGACGCGTAATGGGGCGCCGATTTTAAATATCAAAGAAATGAAAATGGTCGGAAAACATAATGCAGAAAATGCGCTTGCTGCTTTAGCCTTAGGTGAAGCGTTAAGCTTGGATCAGGCAGCCATGCTAAACACGCTACGTACTTTTCCTGGATTGCCACATCGTTGTGAATTTGTTGCGGAAACGGAAGGTGTGGCATTTTATAACGATTCCAAAGGGACCAATGTCGGCGCGACGATTGCGGCATTGGAAGGATTAGGCCAGGAAAAAAATATTTTATGGATTGCGGGTGGACGAGGCAAAGGGGCGGATTTCACGCCGTTGCGCGAGTCGGTTCGAAAACAGGTTCGATGTGCGATTTTATTGGGCGAAGATGCCGAAAAATTGTCCGCTGCGTTGAAAGGCTGTTGTTCGATTATTCACGTTGATTCGATGAAAGAAGCCGTTCAATACGCAAAGCGAGAAGCTACGGCAGGTGATTTGGTGTTATTATCGCCCGCGTGTGCGAGTTTAGATATGTTTGACAATTACGAGCATCGCGGAGAAGTGTTTAAACGCTGTATTCTCGAATAAAACATAAGGGCGTTGTGCCGACCTTTCGTGTCCCTGCAATCATTTATTTGTCGTCATTTTTCTTTTGGGCGCGGCGCTTTTTATCTGCAGACGGTATTTATTTATTCTTCTCTTAAAAACTCATGCTAAAATCAAGCAAGGATTGAATTGCTTATGCACTGTCATCCCGCGGCTTGACCGCGGGATCCAGACAAAAAATTACGCAGGTTTATTATTCTTTTTTTGAATTTGATTTGGGGAAAATCATGAAACATAAATTCGGAAAAGTCGCTGTATTGTGCGGTGGGTTATCCGCAGAAAGAGACGTGTCTTTACAGAGCGGTCAAAATGTTTTTGAGGCATTAAAACAGAAGGGTATCGATGCGCATTTGATTGATGTGCAAGCCGATATTATGGCTCGCTTGATTGAAGGTGAGTTTGATCGTACCTTTGTGATCGTGCACGGTCAAGGCGCAGAAGACGGTGTGTTATTGGGCGCATTACAAACATTAGGGTTACCTTATACCGGCTGTGACGTGGCTGCTTCTGCTTTTGCGATGGATAAGGTTCGTTCCAAATGGATCTTTCAAGCATTGCAATTGCCGACAGTACCATTTGAAGTCGTCACGCATGAATCGCAATTAGCCACCGTGTTACAAAAGATATCGTTACCCGTGTGTGTGAAACCCGCCAAAGATGGATCGAGTAATGGTGTCTCGAAAGTCACGGTGGAAAGTGAATTAAAAAACGCTTTTGATAAGGCCGTTCGTTATTCCAAAGAAGTGATTATCGAGCCTTGGATTCAGGGGAAAGAATTTACCGTAGCCATGTTAAATGGACAGGCGTTTCCACCCGTTGAAATTCGGGTCATCAAGGGATTTTATGATTATGAAGCGAAATATCAATCAGATGCAACGGAATACCTTTGTCCTTGTCATTTAACGCCAGCGGAAGAAAAACAGATCCAGCAACTTGCGCTGGATGCTTGTCGGGCGCTCGGTTGTGAAGGCTGGAGTCGCGTCGATTTCATTCAGGATGAAGCCGGCAAATTTTGGCTGTTAGAAGTAAACACGATACCGGGTATGACTTCGCACAGTTTAATGCCGAAAGCGGCGAAAGCAGCCGGCATTGAATTTGATGATCTCGTGATTCGCATTTTGGAAACGAGTGTGGGAGAGGATTGAATTGCGAAGTTTCGCTGCGCGACAAAATTTTATTTTTAAAGGGCACGCAGCAGCGTGCCCCTACGGTTTTATTGTAATGGATGAACCATTGTAGGGGCACGCCGCTGCGTGCCCATGTTAAGCGGACATGAAAAATGGCAGACCGGGAAAAACAGAATGACATCGGGATGAATAAAAATAAAAGCCATCGCGAAGCGATTCATTCCCTCAATCCTCGCGCGTCCATCGCAAAACGATACCCATTTCTTAAAGAAGCAGCGCTTGTCATCTTATTATTAGCCGCGCTATTTTTTTTAATCTTTATCGGTTGGAAAGAATTAACCTTTTTTTTTAGGCCGCCCCGGATTGCGCAAGTATGGGTTGTCGGAGATTTTCAGGCAGTCGATAAAGCAGCCGTTCAAAAGCAGATTGCGCCTTATATTTCAGCGAATTTCTTTTCAGTGAATCTCCAAAAAATTCAAGCCTCATTGCAAGGGTTGCCTAAAGTCGCTACGGTGGAAGTGCGGCGTATTTGGCCCAATGCACTGTGGATACGTATCGAGGATGAACAAATTGTTGCACGTTGGGGAAGCCAGGGGCTTGTTAATAATTATGGCGAAGCGATTACGGTGAACGATTATGCCGACATTCAAAAATTACCTATTTTTATAGGACCGCCTGGCAAAGGGGTCAAAATGCTGGATTATTATCAACAAATGCAATCGATGTTGGCTTCGATTACCTTATCGATGACGGTTTTGCAGGTGGATGAGAATGACAATTGGGATATCACTTTAAATGATGGCATAATTTTGCATCTGGGTGATGAAGATGTCTTGACTCGGATGCAGCGTTTTGTGAAAGTCTATCCCAAATTATTCGAGGGACGTGAAGGTCAGGTCAAGTCAGTTGATCTGCGTTATCACAGCGGAATGGCCGTTGCTTGGAAGAAATGATGAACAGAAATGAGGGTAGGTAGGATGCGTAAAAAGCGAAAACAACCAGAAAAAAATTTATTAGTCGGCATTGATATTGGGACGTCTAAAGTCGTGGCTATTGTCGGCGAAGTCACTGATAACGGCACGATTCATGTGATCGGTATTGGGTCGAGTCCTTCGCGCGGATTAAAACGGGGTGTGGTAGTCAATATTGAATCAACGGTGAATTCTATTCAACGCGCGGTTCAAGAAGCCGAGCTTATGGCAGGCTGTCAAATTCATTCAGTGTATACAGGCATTGCCGGTAGTCATATTCGCAGTTTAAATTCACATGGTATTGTGGCGATTCGCGATCAAGAAGTGACTCAAGCTGATATTGATCGAGTGATTGATGCGGCACGTGCCGTGGCGATCCCCGCCGACCAGAAAGTGTTGCATATTTTACCGCAGGAATTTGTGATTGATCATCAAAGCGGTATTCGTGAGCCGATTGGGATGTCGGGTGTTCGATTGGAAGCTAAGGTGCATATTGTTTCTGGCGCGGTGAGTGCAGCGCAAAATATTGTGAAATGTGTCGAGCGATGTGGATTGCAAGTGAACGATATTATTTTAGAGCAATTGGCCTCAGGTTATGCGGTTTTGTCTGAAGACGAAAAAGAACTGGGCGTTTGTTTGGTCGATATTGGCGGCGGGACAACCGATATTGCGATTTTTGTGGACGGTGCGATTCGCCATACGGCAGTTATTCCGATTGCCGGTGACCAAGTCACGAACGATATTGCCATTGCGTTGCGTACGCCGACGCAAAATGCCGAAGAAATTAAATTGAAATATGCGACAGCGCTGGTTGAGCTAGCGGATCAAAATGAGATGTTTGAAGTGTCTTCAGTGGGAAATCGGCCGGGACGACATGTCTCCAAGCGCACGCTGGCTGAAGTGTGTGAGCCGCGCTATGAGGAATTATTTACGCTCGTGGCCTCTGAAATTCGACGCAGTGGCTTTGACGACATGATCGCTGCCGGATTGGTGTTGACAGGTGGCGCTTCTTTAGTGCCTGGTGCTTTAGAATTGGCTGAGCGGGTAATTCAAATGCCGGTTCGGTTAGGTCAGCCTGAACGTATTACCGGGTTGGTTGATTCAGTAAAAAGTCCAAAGTTTTCAACCGGAATCGGATTGTTGGTTTACGGTCATCAGCAATCGCATGAAGGCGCGAAAGAAGTGTGGAATAATGAAACACGCAGCGTGAAAGGTATTTGGCATAAAATGAGAAGTTGGTTTAAAGGGAATTTTTAAAGCAAGGCCGGCGTTTAAGTGCGACGTTCCGTCATCCCGCGGGGATCCAATCCAGAGAGCAGTTGAAAAATGCGCTCCTGGTTCGATAACGTGTCTTTTTATCCCCGAACTCAGGTTATTCCGAATTCGTACCATAGAGATGATGCGTTTTGATATAATCGAGCACTTTTTCAGGGAGCTCGTTTTTGAGATCCTTTGATCTGGTTTTTATTTTATCTCGGATTTCTGTCGCTGAAATAGGAATCGGTTTCATCGCCAAGTAATAAATTTTCCCCTGTAGATAGCAAGATAAATCATCAACGTGATGCGTTAAATGCGATGCGGCCCAGTCCGTCATGGAATTCAACTGGCTACGTTCTTGAACATCGCGAAAGATAACAATCAAGTGGGCATAATTGATTAACTGTTCCCAATCACGCCATTGCGCTAAATGATTAAACGCATCGGTGCCGAGGATTAAACATAAAGGGA
>MGXH01000045.1 GCA_001801305.1 Gammaproteobacteria bacterium GWE2_42_36 | reverse complement strand
TGAAGCGCTAATGGAAACCACGGCGTGAAAGAATGACTCGATTGCTCGAGTTCTTGTGCGAGCGTTTGTAAATCAATCCAGCGATAGTTTTCTGCCTCAATCGGGTTGATCGTCACTTCTTTCGACGTAGCAAAACCGATACATACATGATCAATTTCGTTCTCAGTCAGTCCATTATCAAAATGCGCTGTGTATTGAAAAGTGCCTATTTCACGAAGCGAAATTGATAATCCCATTTCTTCTCGCAATCGTCTTTCAGCCGCAGCCAAAATGGTTTCTTGGGGTCTGGGATGTCCGCAACACGTATTGGTCCAAAGCCCGCCGGCATGATATTTATTTTTAGCACGTTGTTGTAATAGCAATTCGATGGATGTATCCGTGCGATAAAAAATAAACACTGAAAAGGCACGATGCAATAAGGCTTTTTCATGCGCTGCTTGTTTTTCAGCAACACCAATCGCTTTATCTTGATCATCGACTAAAATCACTTCTTCGTAAACCATGAGTTAATCCTTAAAAGGCGCTAGTATGTCGAGCGAGGGTATTTCTTTCATCAAGATCGGCTCGTGCTCGGCTAAAAATAATAATTTCAAATTAGGACCCGCATCTTCAGTAAAATAAACGGGGATATTTTCTTTTCGTAAGCGCCAAATCGTTTGCATCATGGCGATTGTATTCGGCTCAAAATAACAAATTGGTGGCGCGGCAGTTAGCATACACGCATGCATGGCTAACGCATTCGATTCGGCCGTTTCACCAAATTGTTTGAAATCTTTTTGCGCAATCGCGTCTTCGAGTAACGCTAAATCCTGCACTGCTTTTTTAGGCCAACACGCATAAAAAGGTGAGGTATTGATGGTTTCCCGCATGGCAACTCGAGAACTGATCGCTTTTTTTTCTTCAGAAATGAGAGCAAGTCCCAGGCGAAGTTTTGGCCACTGATAGGGTAATTGTTCGGCAAAACTGTCCATGCCGTCGGCTTCTATGCCGACATGCCATTTAACAAAACCGGATTCAATTGATCGTGCAGCGCTGCCACTGCCTAACCGAGCGAGGATCGATAATGCTTTATTGGATAAATCCCAGTGAAAGAGCTGATTGAGTGCTAAGACGAGGGCGGCATAACCACTGGCCGAAGAAGCTAACCCCGCCGCGATCGGAATATTACTGGTTGTGTTTACTTCAAAATGAAACTGTTTTTCCGTTCGGAATAAATCTAAAAAAGTGATGAGACGTTTGGCAAAGGTTGAGACAGGATCGATGTGTTGACCGTTCAAGAGAATCGAATCAATTTCGCGATTCTGAAGCGCCAATGTGGTGGTCGTTCCTTTATTTGGCAACGTGATGGATAAACTGCTGTTAATCGGCAAATTTAAACATTCATCGCGTTTTCCCCAATATTTACAGAGCGCAATATTGGTGGGTGCAAAAGCCGTCGCCGTCAAGTGAGGTTCAGCGTGCAGTTTTTCACCGAGTAGCTGATTAACGATGTGTTGGGGTTTCATCACGTAGTCCTGTTGCGGTTATTTCAATGTTGATCAATTGTTGAGGAGCGTTGAAATCATCGGCATTTAATTTTCCCAAAGCAATGACGCAATCGCCCAAGCCCGAGCCTGAAATTTTGCAGCCCTGTATTGAAGGGGATTGTTGTATTTTGTTGATGATGCTTTCGATAATCGCATCGCTTACACCCAGTGCACATTGTAATTGATAATGTTGGTTGAATATTTCACCCAGTTGTTGCCAGTGTTCTTGTTTGATAGCCAGTGCGCCTGCTTCCGCGCAAGTACCGATGAGGTGATAGAGTGAGTTAAACTTTTTTGGATTTTTTTTTGCGTTTTCTAACACATGATTCACCACAACAGGCGTCGGTGTTTTATAGCCCACATAAACCAAACTGATTGTTGGAAAAAAGGGAGACGATTTTATTTCAAGGGGATCTCGACGATAATATAATACACTGCCAAAAACACTGGCAGCAATGTCCGCGCCCGATCCAATGCCTTGTACTGTTTGAATAACCTCATAACCGAGTTGGTAAATGATTTCGGGATTGATCGTATTTATTAGCCAGCGTTGTAGCACGGCTAATGTCGCAACGGTAACCGCTGCAGAGGACCCGAGACCCACCTTATCTGAAAATTCTGATTGAATCGATAAATCAAAACCACAAGACAATTGGGATTCAAAGTGTTTGATGCTCGCCAAAATAAATTGAAAAGGAGGCGAGGGAGTTATCTGAAATCGCGAACAAGTATATTCACCCAATCGATCCGAGTGAAGATGAATTTGATTATCAGGGCGAGGGATGAGCGTGACCGTTAAACGTCGGTTGATCGCACAAACAAGCGCAGGATAGCCGTGTAATACCGCATGTTCGCCGAGCAGCATGATGCTGCCGGGCGCCGATACGCTAAATGAGGCTGACGCCATTTTGTTCCCCTTCGACTTCCTCAAGCGTATAGCCATAGTCTTGGCAAATCGATTGAATGGGTTCGGCGGTTTCACTTAAAATTAAGACGATTCCTGCATTATCGCCATTGATCGCACCAGCACCGCATATTTTTGCTGCAGCGCCTTTGTTTTCGATGGCTTGAATAAAATGCTGCACCTTTTCTGGGACCACGCCGATTTTAACGAGCAACGCGTGATTTTTTCGAATCAGCGTTTGTAATTCATCGAAATGATTTGTTTGTAATGCCGCATCAATCGCTCGAGTCGTTGTTTCGAATTCATTCCAAATATCGCTTTTCCCAAATTCTCGCAGGACGTATTCGACGCATTCCCCTGTCGACGTGGTCGGTGTGCCAGTATTGACGATATACATGGGGAAATGGGGCAAATCGCGTTTTTGAATTTTTCCCTGATCGTAGAAAAGACAGCCGCCATGAAGGGACGTTTGCAAATCCAAGCCGCTTGTTTTTCCATGTTGCAATCGTTCAGCGTCAACCCCAAAGCGAAGTAGGTGCTCATTTTTCAGATAAATTTTACAATATTTTGAAATCGCTTTTTGAACGCTTAAAATCGAAGCCGCTGATGAGCCCATGCCACAATGAATGGGAATCGTCGAAGTGGTTTTGATTTCAAGGCCGTTTAAAATTTTCGAATTGATGTGATCAAATACGTTAATAAAGGCATATTGCATCAACTCTAACGGTGTTTGTAGCACTTCTTTGATCCCGCACTTTCCTTGTGAAAATTGTTGATATTTTTCGGTGATGCGATGTTTGATTTCACGCAAAGTTTGAATGGTAAACGATTCGGCATATCGCGAACTTAATAAATTAAATGAAATCATTTTATTAAAGTGAGGGGATACGATGGTTTCCGCATAGCGATTCACAGCCATCGCAATGGCCGGGCGATCAAAGAGGACCGCATACTCACCGGAGAGAATTAATTTTCCTGGGGCTCGTGCTTTGATGACAAAAAAATCAGAATCGACGACGTCAGGTTCTGTTTGTTTTCCAGCAACTACTTCATATTGTCGCTGATGATGTTTGATCCCAGCTAATCGAAAGGCGCCGGTTTCATTATGGGGCGTATGACATTCCGTGCCGTCTTCGGGTAAGCGGAAATTATAGAAAGCCAAATATTCATCATAGGTGAGCGCTTTGCGTGCTTTTAACATTTTTTTATGATCCGCAACGCCGAGCTGATCGCGATAGCCCGGTTGTACGATGCCCGTAAAATATTCAGCCATGCAACCGGATCCATAACTGTAAAGTCCAATACGCTTATTCGTTAAATCCTGTTTTGAGTGTTCTAATAAGGATAAGAGACCAATATATAACGCCGCCGTATACGTATTGCCAATTTCTCGGGCATAAAATAAAGTATCGGTTAGTTGTTGGTTAATGGTTTCTTCGGAAAGATCTGTTTGGCCATTGATTTTAAGCAGTAATTTATGGGCTTTTTCGACCAAACGTGGAACAGGGGCATGATAACAAAAACAATCGATTTCACTGAGATTGCGCTTTGTTTGTTCGTGGTAGTGTTTCCACGTTTCTTCCAAAGCGCGGAGATAAACGAGTGTTGAATATTTGCCTTCGACGATGGCGGTATCTTGATATGCTGGTCGCCAAAAATCCATAACATCGTTTGTATAAAAACCGCTGATCGGTTCGATCGCTAAAATACGTGGGTTTGCACTTAAAATCATCGCAATCGCGCCGCATCCTTGAGAAGATTCTCCCGATGAATTTAATCCATAACGGGCGACGTCGGCGGCGATCACTAATATTTTTTTATGTGGATGGCGGACAATCATAGCGATGCCCATTTGAATCGCTGCCGTTGCAGCATAGCACGCTTGTTTTAATTCAATGACTCGACATCGCGTCGGTAATTTCAATAAGCCGTGCACATAAGTGCTGACGCTTTTTGATTGGTCGAAAGCGGATTCAGTCGCAAATAATACAGAATCAATTTCTTCTGGATTGACACGTTGCAAAACTTGTTTTGCTGCATGAGCGCCCATCGTAACAATATCTTCATCAGGTGCTGGCAACGCCATTTTACGTTGACCGAGCCCCACGTAAAATTTATCAACATCGATTTGTCGAGCTTTGGCGAGAACCGCCAAATCTAAATAATAATGAGAGGTGTAAAAGTCGATGGCATCGATACCCGCTTTAATCATAAAGGGTCCTTTTTCGTTTTTGTTCGACGTTCCAATATGAGATGACTGCGCATTAACTCATGGGGATTGGTTTGTGCTGCGAGGAGCGAAAGCTCTCCGCATAAAACGGTGGCCGCAATAATGCGCGCGAGCCTTCTCGCATTTTCTCCCACAGCGCGGGATTCAAGACAGCCGAGATGTTTGAGATTGTTTTGAACGAATGACAGTTCTTTGCCATTACCAACAGTCCCCACGATGAGATGTGGTAAGGTGACAGAAAAATACAAATCATCGTGATGTAATTCGGTATGGACGATGGCTTGTGACCCTTCGACGAGATTCGCGGCATCTTGCCCCGTCGCCAAATAGCAGCCGAGTAACATATTTGCCACATGCGCATTCGCCGTTCGAATCCCACCCGACAAAATAGAGCCCAATAAATTTTTTTTGATATGCAAATTGATGAGCGCGTCAGGGGTTGTTTTTAGTAATCGCTCGCAGGCATTTCGCGGGATCGTTATTTCGGCGATCACATTTTTGCCGCGCCCTAAAATACCGTTGATAGCCGAGACTTTTTTATCGGTACAAATATTACCGGAAATAGAGACATATCGAAGCGTGGGATAAGTTTTCAGCATCCACTGCAAGACGTGATCAGCGGCTTTGGTCACCATGTTGTGGCCGGCAGCATCGCCCGTTGATAATTCAAGTCGAAAATAGAGCAAATTGCCAACACATTGATAATGCCAATCGATGAGTCGCGCAAATCGGCTGGATTGTTCGATAATTTGCGCTATTTCTTCACGGCGTGTTTCGAGATTTTTGAGCGTCGATAAAATAATGGCCGCGCTATCGGCTTCGACAAGAATCGAGCGAGTCATACGCTCATCGATCAGCGTTGTTAGGATACCGTCCGTTTCTTGGGACACTCGAGCGCCGCGCGTTACGGAAGGCCATAAAGGTGTTTCATAAGTTGCTAAAGGAACCGTTAAATTTTCAGTTTGCGTGCTTATTCCAACAATTTTAATCGGTCCTACCAATCGCATGGGAATAGCCGCGATTTCATTCATGTCCCTAGAGTCTCCATTTTTTATAATCAGCTGAAGTGAAACAAGCCATATTATAGCAGTTTTGATTTTTTTTTGTAGGGAATCAAAAGATTCTATTTGTCCTGCGACCTGATCATAGGACAATAGAATCGTTAGCTCAGGGTGAAAAACTCAGTTTATACCTAGGGACAGCAAACGATCCGGTGAACGTTTTTTTATGAATCGACCGAAATTGTCGCATTCCCCGATGTAGTCACGCGGACGGCATTGGGTTTTCCTTTATAATGAATGTGTGCTGTGCCGGAAATTCTTCCGCTAATACTGCCATTTTTTGCGGTATTTAGAGCGATATCATTACTACCGGTGCAGACGAGAATAACATTTTGTGTGACTACTTTAGAAAAGTCGATAAAGCTATTTCCTGCTGTTTTAACCGTTAAATAATTAAGAGATCCGCCAAGGCCAATGACACGACTGGAACCGAAAACGTCCAGTCTGGCTTTATCCGCATTTGATTTTAAACTGACTGTAATGTCGCTACTGCCGGAAGCGACCAATGCTAAATTTTGAGCGCTTGTTTGAGCGAGATTGATCAGACTGTTGCCGGCGGCTTGAATTGATAAACGATTTGTTGAACTCGCACTTCCTTTGATTTGACTGTTACCGAAGGCTTCCAAGGTGAGGTGAGGAATATTGCTAAACCCGGAAAAAGCGATCTGAGAATCGCCATGCAACGTAATATTTTTTAAGGCGGACATTTTGATCGTGACGATGATAGGATCTTTAGGGCAAGACTCAAAATTCCAAAATGATCCGCAATTTTCTTTTAACGTTAATTCGCTATCGTTTTGTTCGATGGTCACTTTATTCCGATCAAAATCTTTAGGCCAGGTGATATCCATGGCGGGAGTGCCCTTGGTCATTGTTATATTAAACTGACCGGATGCCTGAATCGCATTTAAGGAAGTTGTTGATAGCGGAACGGGCTCGGCACGCGTTATGCAACTGGTGGTTAATAAAAATAAGGATAGGATAAACGGGGCAAAGCGAACCATAAATGAGCCTCCTTTGACTTGGATTCGAAAAAGTAGTGTATCACATTTGGCTAGTATTTAACCACATTTTCCTTGAAAAATCATTTTTTGATCATATCATAGTGATTGCAGTTAGTGTTTAACAAAAAGGAGGGTGTTTATGGCTATTATTCGACGTTATGATCCATGGGCTTTATTGGATAATTTATTTGATCAGCAAACCGCCAATCGAGAAGAAGATTCTTTTTTATCGATGGGCAATTGGTCGCCTTCTGTGGATATTAAAAATGAGGATAAGCGTTATTTGATTGTGGTTGATTTACCGGGTATTGCACCAGAAGACGTTCATATTTCAGTAGAAAATAATGTGATAACGATTAAAGGCGAGCGAAAAACGGAAGCCAAGGAAAACAAAGAAGGGTATTCTCGTATTGAGCGTGTGTCAGGGTCTTTTTATCGACGTTTTACATTACCGGATGATGTAGATGCTGATCATGTCAACGCCGTGTCAAAACAGGGTGTTTTAGAAATTGAAATGCCGAAATGTAAAGAGAAAGGCTCGCGAAAAATTGATGTGATTGCGAAAGCGTAAGGTTTTGCATCATTATTTTTTGCTACCATTTTCACTGTCATTTTCGAGGAATCGGAAATCTAATGTTTTGTTGTCTGGATTTCGTGATCCATCATCCCGCGACCCCAGTTAATCCTGGGGCATGTTTGATCGCGGGATGACACTTTTGTTTTAATATATGCTTAGTTATGCTTTCACACTGCGATAATTTTTTAAAAAATCATCTTTGTGCGCCGCCACATCCGCCGCAGCCTTCCCCGCAAGAAGCACATCCGCCTCCGCCACTTTCGGTATTTGGATTGCGAATCATAAATGAGTTCGTTGTTGTTGAAAAATCAATGGTTGCACCGCGTAAATATTGCTGGCTGAAGGAATCGACCAATACAGTCACCGTTGCTTTTTCTGCTTCGATCGGTACTTCAATGATTTCATCTTGTGGATGCGCCATATCTTCGAGTGAAAACCCGAATTGCATGCCACAGCAGCCGGACATTTCAGCAAATACTCGTAATTTTGCCGACAATTTGTTTTCTGTTTTTAAATATTGGTAGAGTTGCGCCGCGGCGATCGGAGTAATAGTCACTGAAAATTTTTCAGTGGGTTGTGTTGTCGTGGCCGCCATAGGCGTAGTGAGATTTTCTGTTGATTGTTCATTTGGCATGGTAAACGTCTCCTATCAGTTAAGTATTCATCAGCAGGCGTATTTTAAATATAAAGCATCGCTGATTTTATTACAATATTCATTCAAAATCTCGTAATTTTACGGATGTATTTATATATTTTTAGATGTATTGTTTCTACGCTAAAAAAGTGATTTTTTGCAATTCGCATTTTAAATAATTATTTTAAATAAAAAATGGGGAAAATATGCCAATATCAATATTATCAAGTCGGTTTTTAATGTGGGCTCAGGCAGATGATCA
>MGXH01000044.1 GCA_001801305.1 Gammaproteobacteria bacterium GWE2_42_36 | reverse complement strand
AATCGAGTAAACGTTTAGCATAATCCATCGCGGTGACGTGATACCGTTCGGCCTGATCTTTCATCGAGATGATAAATTCATGACTGGCGCGGCGCTCGGGTAAATCCACGTTAAACCCTAATTGCTCAAAACGTTTTTTCATGTAATTGGAATTTAAGCAGGCGAATTCAGCGACGCGTGGCATGCCCTCTGGGCCGAGTAATCGGGTATAGATATAAGCGCGTAGTAAAACACCGGCATTACCCATGAATGCGGATAGCTGTCCGATCGATTGAGTCGCTTTTGTCTCAGTGATCCAGCGATAATCTTCATCTGCTTTTTCGACATAAGGAACTGGTAAAAAAGGCAATAATCGTTTATTAACGGCGACTGGACCTGCGCCCGGGCCGCCGCCACCATGGGGGGTTCCAAAGGTTTTATGTAAATTGATGTGCATAACATCAAAATTCATATCGCCGGGCCGGACTTTACCTAAAATCGCATTTAAGTTAGCACCGTCATAATAAAGCAAGCCACCCGCGTTATGTACGATTTCAGCAACTTTTTGGATGTGTCGCTCGAATACGCCTAACGTAGAAGGATTTGTTAACATAATCCCCGCTGTTTGTGGGCCGACGGCTTTTTTTAACGTGTCTAAATCCAGGTCACCATTCGATAATGTGGGGATTTCTTTGACGGTATAACCGCACATGGTTGCCGAAGAGGGGTTAGTGCCATGGGCCGAATCGGGCACAATAATCTCTGTTCGCTCATGATCATGGCGTGACTCATGATATTTTCGAATCATGGCAATACCCGCGAATTCTCCTTGAGCACCGGCCATTGGCGTTAAGGAAACGCCGGCCATGCCGGTCACGGCTTTCAAAATTTCTTGTAATTCGAAAAGGCAGGCTAAAAATCCCTGACCATGTTCTTCGAGCGATAGCGGATGTCGATTTAAAAATCCTGGGAGCGAAGCCAGTTGATGCATGATGTGAGGATTATATTTCATCGTGCACGAGCCTAACGGATAAAAGTGGGTGTCGACGGAGAATAATTGTTTGGATAGATTGGTATAATGTCGAACCACTTGCGACTCTGAAACTTCCGGTAACAAGGGTTTGGTCGTGCGTAAAGAAGATTCAGGTAAATCAACCGCTTTATCCGAGATAAAATCAAAAGGCATCTGTGTGGGCGCACAACGGTTGGGTTGTGATTGTTCAAAAATGAGTTGAGACATAAGGCATTCCTCTTTCCAATACGATTATTTTGAAAATGTTTTATTTTTGAGCGCTTGTTTTAAGCACTCGATGTATTTATTGATGTCTTCTTCTGTTTTAGTTTCAGTGCAACAAACTAGCAACGCATTGTCTAAGCCAGGATAAAAATCACCCAACGCTAAACCGGCTTCGATTTGAGAGTCGGCCATTTCTTGTACGATATATTTGGCCGATTGGGGTAATTGTAAAACAATTTCGTGAAAATAGTGGCCATGAAATAAGACTTCAACCCCTTTTAGTTTTGTCGCTTTCTCAGCCAATAACATCGTTTTTTGATGACTGGCTGCCGCAACGCGTTTTAATCCTTTCGGGCCGAGTAAACTTAAATAAATCGTTGCAGCAACGGCCATGAGGCCTTGGTTTGAGCAGATATTCGATGTCGCTTTGCTGCGGCGAATATGTTGTTCGCGCGCTTGAAGCGTTAACAGGTAACCAGTTTTTCCGTCGACATCGGTTGTTTTGCCGACAACGCGCCCGGGCATTTGGCGGACATGTTCATTTTTGCAGCATAAAAATCCGAGGTAGGGCCCGCCCGATGAGAGCGGAATGCCAAAAGGCTGCGCATCACCACAAGCAATATCGGCGCCTTTTTCGCCCCAAAGCCCAGGTTCTTTTAAGAGGGCGAGCGTCATAGGATTAACAACAGCGACGACTAATGCTTGGCGTTGGTGTGCCCAATCCGTTAATGCATCGACATCGCCTAACAAGCCAAAAAAATTCGGCTGTGGAATGACGAGCGCGGCAAATTCTTGTGTGACGATTTTATCAATGGCCTCGACTGTAATGCGTCCTGTTTTTTCATCAAAAGGAACGTCGATGAGTTCGATAGCTTGCTTGCTGACGATCGTTTGAATCGTTTTGCGATAAAGAGGATTTAAAGTGGTGGGGATCAAAACGCGCTTTGCTTGGCATTGTCGATTACTGCGAATTGCCATTAAAATCGCTTCAGCGACGGCGGACGCGCCATCGTATAAAGACGCATTAGAAACGTCCATGCCGGTCAAACTTGCCATCATCGTTTGATATTCATATAGTAATTGCAATTCACCTTGACTGGCTTCGGGCTGATAAGGCGTATAAGCCGTCATGTATTCCACACGACCGGCAATATCCCACACGGCGGCTGGGATGTGGTGTTCGTAGGCCCCCGCACCAATAAAGCACAGAGAGTTTTCATCTTGTTTGGCACGACTTTTCATGAGTCGAGCGATTTGCATTTCATTTAATGCTTTTGGGATGGCGGGCAATTGATCGATGAGTAATTCAGACGGGATTTCATCGAATAATTCGTTAATCGAACGAATACCAATCGTCTCTAGCATCGCATGAACATCGTTTTCAGTATGCGGAATAAATGGCATAACTTGTCCTCTCTCTCGAATGATGGATGGATGAGATAACGTTGTTTAGTGAGCGTCAGCTTGCTCGACAGCTGTATAAGCGGCGGCATCGAGCAATGATTCGAAATCAGTGGCTGAAACAGCATCAAATTTAAATAACCAGCCTTCGTTGTAAGGATCGGCATTAACCAAATTGGGCGCCGTCGTTAATGCGTCGTTAACGGCCTTAATTTTTCCGGCGATAGGCATGTAGACGTCAGAAGCGGCCTTGACCGACTCAATAACGCAACATTCTTTGCCAGCGGCGTAGTCACTACTCACCTTGGGGACGTCGATAAATACGATATCGCCTAATAAACTTTGCGCGTGATCCGTGATGCCTAATGTGAATGATCCATCACTTTCTTTGCGAACCCATTCGTGGGTTTTTGTGTAACGTAAATTTTGAGGTATGTTGCTCATGATTTTCTCCTGTGATTTAATTAATACGATTGAAAGACGGGCTTGCCATTACGAACAAACGGTAGTTTGACAAACTCACCTTGTAATAATTTTCCACGCGACTCAACGGCGCAATGCTTGTCGAGGGCATTCGATTGAATACGTGCAAAGGCAATACCTTTTTCCAGGGTGGGGGAAAAGGTGCCGCTGGTAATCTCTCCGACGCATTGTCCATTGACGATAACCTTATCATGCGTGCGAGGAATGCCACGTTCTGTCAATAAGACACCCACTAAAACGCGTCCAACGTTCTGCGATTGTTGATTTTCCAAAATAGGCCTGCCGATAAATTGTCGGTCTTGTGGTTCCCAGCCAATGGTCCAGCCGATATTGGATTCCAACGGGGTGACCGTTTCATCCATATCCTGGCCGTATAAATTCATGCCGGCTTCTAAACGCAGGGTATCACGTGCGCCTAAACCGCAAGGGTGAACACCTATTTTTAATAGGGCTTCGAAAAATGCAGGGGCTTGGTCGGCAGGGACGGTGATTTCCAGGCCATCTTCGCCCGTATAACCTGTTCTTGCGATAAACCAGTTACCGACAGGTAGCCCATTGAAGGGTTTGAGTTGATCAATGAGGGCAATTTTTTCAGGGCTAACAACTTTTTTCACTTGTTCAATTGCGTGAGGGCCTTGGACAGCCAACATGGCAAAACCTAAGCGTTCCGTGACCGTTACGTCAAAGGATAAGGCTTGCTTTTTAAGCCAGGCTAAATCTTTTTCTCGGGTGGCACTATTGACAACGAGGCGGTAAAAATCATCGCGTAAGTAATAAATAATTAAATCATCGATAATACCCCCATCTTCTTGAAGCATGGCGGTATATAAGGCTTTACCTGTATTTTTTAATTTATCAATATTGTTAGGGACTAAGTGATGCAAGAAAGCGCGGGCATCTTTTCCTTCCACTTCGACGATGGTCATGTGGGATACGTCAAATACACCTGCATCCTTGCGAACATGATGGTGCTCTTCAATTTGGGAGCCGTAATTTACGGGCATATCCCAGCCATGAAAATCAACCACTTTCGCTCCCGCTTTGAGGTGAGATTCATAAAGAGGCGTTCGGTTATTCATGATTTAATACTCCTTACCGGTTGCGATTGCGAAGGATACGCTTATTTTAAAATCGGGGGAAGCTTTTTTGGGTTCAACGCGAGGAATACGCAGCATTGAACGACCAGCAAGGATGTTGGCTGGAGGGATGTATCAGGATGGCTAATCGAGAAAAACTGAATAGGATTGAGCGTTGAGAAAAGGTATCGCTTCACGATTGATCTTTAAAACGGCGCCATGTCTTTTCTTAGTTCTCAATTTCACTTCGGCCCTCGCGCCTTGTTCATTTATCCGCTAAAATGAATTCATCATTCTCAATCGCAAGGCAAGGGCAGTAAAACGTGTTTCAATTAATTTCTCATTTTCAGCCGGCCGGCGATCAGCCCGCCGCCATTGCTGGATTGCTCGGCGGCCTGGAAAAGCAGTTGTCCTATCAAACCTTATTGGGTGTGACGGGTTCGGGTAAGACATTCACGATGGCGCATGTCATTGCTGCGTGCAACCGTCCGACGTTAATTCTCGCGCCCAATAAAACGCTCGCGGCGCAATTATATGGCGAGATGAAAGATTTTTTTCCGCATAATGCAGTCGAATATTTCGTTTCGTATTACGATTATTATCAGCCGGAAGCGTATATGCCGACGACCGATACGTACATCGAAAAAGATTCCGCGATTAACGAACACATCGAACAAATGCGGTTATCAGCGACAAAATCGCTTTTGGAACGTCCTGATGCAATCATCGTCGCGACTGTCTCGGCGATTTATGGGTTGGGCGATCCGCAATCGTATTTGAGTATGGTCTGTCATTTATCGCGCGGCGATAAACTGGACCAGCGGGCGCTGTTAAAACGATTAGCTGAATTGCAATATACGCGCAATGATTTGGATTTACAGCGTGCCACGTATCGAGTTCATGGCGATAGCATTGATGTTTTCCCCGCAGAATCGCATAAAAATGCCATCCGAATTGAATTATTTGATGAAGAAATTGAACAGTTATCTCATTTTGATCCTTTGACCGGCCATATTTTGCAAAAAGTGTCGCGCGTGACGATTTTCCCCAAGTCGCACTTTGTTACACCGCGCGAAAGAATTCTCTCGATGACAGATTTGATTAAAGCGGAATTGAAAGAACGATTGGAAATATTACGGTCACAAAATAAATTGGTCGAAGCGCAACGTCTCGAACAACGGACGCAATTTGATTTAGAAATGATGGTGCAAATTGGCTATTGTTCGGGTATTGAAAATTATTCCCGTTATTTATCAGGGCGCAATCCCGGTGAACCACCGCCGACATTATTTGATTATTTACCTCAAAATGCGCTGTTGTTTGTCGATGAATCGCATGTGACCATTCCTCAATTGAATGGAATGTATCGCGGTGATCGTGCGCGTAAAGAAACGTTGGTCGAATATGGCTTTCGTTTGCCTTCGGCATTAGATAATCGTCCCTTGCGATTTGATGAGTTTCTTGCACGTGCGCCGGGCATGATCTTTGTGTCGGCAACGCCGAGCTTATTCGAATCGGAATACAGCCAAAATTTGGTTGAACAGGTTGTGCGCCCAACGGGTTTGCTCGATCCTGTTATCGAAGTGAGACCTGTGAAAAGCCAGGTCGATGATTTGTTATCGGAAATTAATTTGCGGGTTGTAGTCGCTGAACGCGTGCTCGTGACTACGCTGACCAAGCGCATGGCAGAGGACTTAACCGATTATTTGGCCGAGCACGGCATCAAAGTGCGTTATTTACATTCGGATATCGGCACAGTCGAGCGGATTGAAATTTTGCGCGATTTGCGATTAGGACAGTTCGACGTACTGGTTGGGATTAACCTATTGCGCGAAGGATTGGATATTCCCGAAGTGTCTTTGGTCGCTATTTTAGATGCGGATAAAGAAGGTTTTTTACGATCCGATCGATCGCTCATTCAAACGATGGGTCGAGCGGCGAGAAATGTGCATGGCAAAGCAATTTTATATGCTGATGTCATGACCGGTTCGATGAAGCGCGCGATGGGGGAAACTAATCGTCGTCGCAAAAAACAAGAAGCGTATAATAAAAAAATGGGAATTACGCCGGAAACCATTAAAACGGCCGTGAAAGATATTTTACAAGGCGCGTATTCTTCGGCGGAAAAAGAAAAGATGAGTGTGCGCGAATCGCAAGCCATTTATGCTGCATTGACGCCCGATGCGTTGAATAAGCGAATCAAACAGCTCGAGAAATCGATGTATGAGCATTCGCGAAATTTGGAATTCGAAAAAGCCGCCCAAGTGCGAGATGAAATCGAAGCGCTGAAAGAACAGGTGTGGTTGAAGTGAAGCACGAATTTCGGGTTTGCGCATCGAGGAGGATAGATTGTCCGCCATGCTCGGCGCAAAGTGTTGCTTTAACGCAAACCTTGACAACAATAGAAATTTTATAATACGCTTTCTCATACCTTCTTACCGTGATTTCCAATTCTGTTTTTTCTGCATGCGTTCTTAAATCAAAAAAATTCACCTTAACTCACCAGGACGGGTCTGACCTTGTCTTGCAGCATTCAGTTCAATTATCAGTTCAAAATTTTTCATCGAGGTAAAGTTATGCCCAGACTTATTTCCAAAGAAACCGTACAGGAAGCTATTTCATATTACGATCAACATAAAGGTTTTTTGAAGCGGATCAAATTACGTAAAGATGTGTTATCGATGCAAGTCATGAAATCATTAGCGTCGCAAATCGATCAGGAGGTATTAACCGATGAAGAGGTGTTTCAATTAGCCCAGTGCTTTTATGATCACCCGACAGGAGAAAGCCATGAATCGCACAAGGCTTTTCAGCTTATTTTTGATGTGAGCGGAAAACTGGTTATTCATATTTTGGCGCTTTTCAAAGCAAATAACGTCGAACTGACCAAATCGATTTGGCCGGCATTGATCAAAGCGATAGATCAAATTGATTTAAATTCGAAGGAACGGTTTCTATTAGCGCAGTGTTTTTATGATCATTCGACGACGAAAGCGGGCGAATTTTATCGGTTTTTTGAAGGGATTTTGGGCCGCGCACTCACTCAAAACCTGGCCCGTCTACATACGCTGAACGATGAGCAACCGCTAACAGAAGAGCTTTTTCGACAAACGAATGAAGACATGATTTTTGTTTTAGATTTTTTACAAAAAATGCAGTGTTCAGATTTTCGTGCATCATTTCTCGATCGGTATGCGGCATGTTGTTATGAGGATACAGTGAGTCATGTGATCGTGGATTTGCCTTTAATTGCGTCATTATTACGAGGTATGCAAGAAAGGCCCAACGTTGCAACGCGAGCTATCCTTAAAAAGATTGTTGAATGTCCCGATTCAGTTGCATTGCTGAAAGCAGTACTCGACAGTGATCGATTAACTGAATCTGTTGTTCAAAAAATAAGTGTCAATTCGGCCGATGAAAATGCAGCACTGCATCGGGTTTTCTATCAGCTGCAAAATAGGCGTGCTTGGATTCATTTAGAAGATTGTAATGATATTCTGCAGCTGATGAATTTGTCGAAAGAAAAATTGATGGATGTTGAAAAACTGCTGGTTATTCTTGAGGGTTATCATTTAGATTTCACGCTTGAATGGAGCATGCTTTATGAAATCGTCAGCAGTGAAACATTCCCTGATTTTATTCGAGCGATTCAATATGAAAATTTTCCGCGTCTCACGCAAGAAATTTTTGATGCGACAAAAGCACATCCCAAGCTATCTATTACTGCAACAATGATGTTGCATCAGCAGAGTATGTTAGATGATGAGGAGATCATTTTTCATCCCGTGTTGGTAGCATGTCTGCATTTATGGTGTGCGGATTTAGAGCCGGACCAAGAAGTGAACAGCTCGTTTTCGACATCATCACAGGGTCAGCTATTTCAATTTATAATGATGCTTTATCGGACCTGGAGAAGCTATCAAATGGAGTTAGCCAAAGATTTGCCGCCAGCTTGGAAAGAGTCAGCGCAAAAAACGGATAAAGAGCAAGCA
>MGXH01000043.1 GCA_001801305.1 Gammaproteobacteria bacterium GWE2_42_36 | reverse complement strand
TTTGATTTCGTTTGTTTGTTTTGTCGGATAGACATAAATCAACCGCTCAATTTCAGCCAGGCGATCATTGGCTTTATCGATACCATGATTACTCGCGCACATGAATAAGCTTCGAGCAAGATTATAGCGCTGTTTCTGAAACAGAATTTCGGCTAATTCAAACGTGGCTTTCATATCGCCGATTGAGACTTTATCTAAAAGGCTTTTCGAGATTTCATCATTGGGATGGCTCATGATTTTTCGTCTATGTTTCTTCAGCTTTATTGCTCTCTTAAATACTAAAATGTATACTAATTGAACATCTTCATTAGGGGTATTCGTAAAATTACTGTATTTTGTAAGGGTTTTTTCGTGATAAAAAATATTATTTTTGATTTGGGCGGGGTCATTATTGGGATCGATTATCCTAAGACTTCTGACGCGTTCAAAGCGCTTGGCGGTCATGAAATTGATCGGGTTTATTCCCAACGAGCACAAGTTTCTTTATTTGACGAATATGATAGAGGAAAAATCTCTTCTGAAATTTTTCGAAAACAATTAAAGGAGCAGTTAAATATCGAAAATGTTTCCGACAGTGCATTTGATATCGCGTGGAATGCCATGTTGCTTAATCTCCCTCTTGAAAGATTAGCATTTATCCGGTCTCTAAAAGAAAGGTATCGCGTCTTTTTGTTGAGCAATACGAATGAAATTCACCTAAAGGAAGTTTTTAACATTTGTTCTCGGGATACAAGGATGGGCCAGGAGGGGTTTACCCAATGTTTTCACGGAGTGTACTACTCCCACGAAATGGGTCTTCGAAAGCCGGATAAAGAAGCATTTGAGAAAATTATCCATGAAAATGGTTTAGTGAGAGATGAGACGTTATTTATTGATGATAGTGAGCAGCACGTACGGGGCGCTTTAGCCGTGGGGATTCGTGCTATATATTTAGATTTAACAAATAAAAAGCCTGCAGACCTGGCAGCTATAACGATCGATAGCTTATATGATTTATCAGCTGCAATCGCAAAGCTTAATGATCGAGCAGCCGCTGCAAATGCTACAGCAGTTCCATTGAGAACAAGCGGTCCTCAGCGGAGTTAATTTCCTATTTCAAGTTTATACGACACATGAGTTTGAACTAAATATTACAATTTACTTGGTGCAAGTCAGAATGCTATGAGTATTAATAAACATACCTAAGCCGCCTCGGATTAATTTAGAAACAAGCTCATGTTTATTTTTGCAAAATAACTTTGATTTTAAGCCATCAAGATGGGCTTCAACCGTTCTTCGTGAAATGAATAATTTTTTTCCTGTTTGTTCTGCCGTTAACCCTTCCAATAAGCAAATAGAGCATTCTAACTCTCTTCTAGATAACTCAATAACTTTCGAATCAAAATTTATTTTATATTTTTCAAGCATTGTGAGGGTTAGAAACTCATCCCTTACCGAGCTCGAAGCAGCTATTTTTTGCTTAATAAAATGTTGAGGGATGATCAGACGATCATTTTGAGCTTCTGCTAAAATTGGGGCCGCTTTTTCTTTGAAATACAAAACAAATCGTTTTAGTAAATCGATATTGTTTAAATAAAAATTTACAATTTGAGGATTTTTTGAGGCTGTAGCAAAAAAGCAAAATTCGCAAGAGTCAGACAGTTTTTCAACAAGAGTAATTCCATGATCTATATCAAAATAGGTTCGCGCATCATAGAAAACTTCTCGACCACTTAACGTTGGCCAAAGAGTATGTCCTGATTCGTAATTAATAGGGTGTTTCTCGAATTCTCCAATTTTATAATACTCTTTGGTATAGAAGTGTTCTAACCATGGGCCATTATCGCTTAAGCTAATTTGAGATCCATCGATAAAAGTTCTTACATAATTAAAATGCGTAATTTCTAGTTTTTTTAAAGGCACGCAGATTTCAGTAATTGCAGGTGGAGAGGTTAATGTAATGTGTTTTCGAAGCTTCAAGATATCCATTCAAACTTTCCCACCACATTATCTGTTCGATTTTAACGCATTAATTAGACATCTCGTAAAACGCAAAGTCAATTAGTAAAATTACTAATTGATTCCGATATTTTTTACTGTTAATGCTTTTGAAACTAACAGTCAATTAAGTAGAGGCATAATTAAATGTTAAAGATTGGTATCCTAGGCGCTATGTTAGAGGAAGTTTCTTTCATTAAAAATAAAATGCAAATCAATAATGTGCATGAAATAGGCGGCAGGCAATATTTCGAGGGACAACTTCATGGAATTGACACGGTTTTAGTTTTTTCTCGCTGGGGAAAAGTTGCTTCATCTTCGACTGTCACTACATTGATTAATCATTTTGGCGCTAATCTTGTTTTTTTCACAGGAGTTGCCGGCGCGGTATCAAAAGAACTGAATATTGGCGATATTGTGATTTCGGAAGCGTTATACCAGCACGATATGGATGCTAGGCCACTTTTCAAGCGCCACCAGATTCCTTTGACCAATCAAATCTTATTTAAAACAAATGAACATTATAGAGAAATAACAAAAGAATCTGCTCATAATTTCTTGCAAAAAATTAAAACGGAAATCCCTGAAAATACTTTATCACTGTTTTCGATCTCTTCTCCAAAGGTTTATGTAGGCCTTATTGCCAGCGGGGATCAATTTATTACAAATGCTGATGTTCATGATAGCTTAAAGTTTGAAGGTGAAAATGTAATGGCTGTCGAAATGGAGGGAGCAGCTGTAGCTCAAGTATGCGAAGAACACAGCATTCCTTACATCATTATTAGAACCATATCGGATACAGCGGATCATAGCGCTGTTATAAATTTTCAAGAATTTATTATTGAAATTGCAGCGCGTTATTCCGAAGGAATTGTGAGCATGATCTATCAACAAATAAATTCATGATTGCTGACATGCGTGGCAAAGTACGAATTTTTATTTTCATCGCTGCTTTATTCGGTAGCGCCTTTGCTTTTTCCTCTCCTCTGATTGGGGTTCTTTGCGCAACCCCAGACGAATCTACTCCGATATTAAAAAACATGGGGCATGTAAAAATTGTAGAGCATGGAAATGTGAAATACTTCATGGGCACTATTGGCGATACTGCAGTCATCCTTGTGGTTGGTGGATATGGCAGCATTAATGCCTCGAAATCAACATCGTTTCTTTAAATGTTATTGTTTTGTTGCACCTGCTTTTGAATTTCGTGATTTTGAGTTGGTAGAACGAGAAGTTCTAGTTAAAACCTATCCACAACATCATACGCTTATTACGAGATTGACAAGGTTGTCTTAAATGAAACAGTAGATTAGCTGAGAAAAAACAGATTAAATCTTTCCGCAGGGATTTGAATTTCTGCGGAAAGATTAGTGCTCGATATTATTTTTTCACGTTATTGATCATTTCCTGCAACTTATCTTGTGGCACCGCCCCCGGGGCAAATTCGATATCTGAATTTTTAGTTGCATTGGTTGTTGCCGCGATAAACGCAGGGGTTCCAACGAGTCCTAGCGCCTTAACTAAGTTAAAATTAGCCGAGAGCATGTCATTGATCGCTTTTTGATTACTGCTCATATCCGATTTTAATCGATTTACGTCGAGGCCTGCCTTTTGAGCAGCTGCATAAAGCTTATCTTCGCTTAAGGGCCCATCTGAATTTAATAGAGCTTGATGAAAGACGTAATATTTACCTTGTTTATTCGCAGCAAAGGCTGCAGCCGCAGCCATCACAGAGCCTTGTCCGAAAATAGGGAAATCTTTAAAAACAACGCGTAAGTTAGGATTGGCTTTGATGAGGGCGTCAATCGATGAAGCCATTTCTTTGCAATGACCGCATTGGTAGTCAAAAAATTCAACAAGTGTTACAGACCCTTTTGGATTTCCTGCAACCAGCGCATCGGGCGCGTTGATTAAGGCGACGATATTAGTCTTAGCGCCTTGTTTTCCTTGGGTCATTTGTTTTTCAGCATCTTGTTGCTGTAACGTTTGCGATGCGGCGACCAAGACATCAGGGTTTTTGATTAAATAATCCCGCGTAATTTGTTGGATTTGTTTGATTTGCTCAGGCGTAAAGGTTGCTTGGGCTGTTTGATCAGCCGCCATCGACGCAGAACTCATCACGGAAAGTGCTAAAACACTGGCATAGAATATTTTTTTCACAATAGGTTCCTTTTATTAGAAAGTTTGCGCAGCGTAAATTAAATCGCCTATGGCGTCAATAGCTGGAGAATGTTGCTCCTGTAGGGGCTGTTGCTTTAGTGGGACTTATCGCAAAGCGTTATAGCGCAGGTTCGAAATAAGTCTGTCTTTGTCTATTGCGATTTAAGAACGTTTCAAACTATTTCTGAGTAGTTCCACAAATGCTGGTAAGAGAGAAATAAAAACAATCGCAATCACCATGACCGAGAAATGGAGTTTAATCCAAGGGATATTACCAAATAAATAGCTGCCGTATAAAATAAGCATCATCCAAAGCAAAACGCCTGTGATGTTGGCTATCATGAATGAAATAAATTTCATTTCACCCATGCCAGCGACGAAAGGGGCAAAGGTTCGGATAATCGGTAAAAAACTTCCAATGATAATAGTTTTTTTCCCGTGTTTTTCGTAAAATGCATGCGTTTTTTTAAGGTGCTTTTTTTTGATGAATCGATGGTGTTTGGCGATTATCCAGTGCCCGATTTTATTGCCGATCCAAAAGTTGAGTGTATTGCCGACGAGTGCGGCCGTTATTAACAGAGCGAGTAAATAATAAATATTTAGCGCGCCGGTTGCGGCAATGGCGCCTGTTGCAAATAATAACGAATCCCCCGGTAGAATGGCGGCGAGAATAAGTCCGGTCTCACAAAAAATAATTAAAAATAATAAGCCATACATCCAGGCGCCATACTTTATAGCCCAAATCGTTAAATAGGCGTCGAGGTGCAATAAGATTTGAATGGATGAGTGAATGAAGTCCATGGCAATATTTTGTTCCAGTTTATAAAAAAGGGCATGGTATACTTAAAAAAATGATGAATCAACGCAAAAAAGGAGTCATCGCGAATGATCGAAGCGGCGATACGGCAGGTTGAGGAGAAACAAACAACAGGCGATTTTTTAGGGGCAAAAGCAATCATAGGAGACTGTTTGCAACAAGAGCCGACAAATCTTGAGTTGCTTGACCGATTGGCATTTGCAAATACTCGGTTAGGATTATTTGAAGAAGCGAAAGAAGCTTTAACCCATGCAATTCGTGCAACGACGGATCCATCCGCGGTTTTATATGCGCATTTGGCGGATGTTTATCGACGACTTCATCAATACACAGAAGCGGAATCCTATTACAAAAAATCGCTCGCTTTATCGCCAGATGATGTCGATATATTGAATGGTTTCGGTTTGTTGTATTATCAAATGCAGCAATATCAAAAAGCTGAAGCCTATTTTACTTGGGCGCTTAAACATAATACCGAGCAAACCGATGTTATGTTCAATCTCGCTTTATCGTTGAAAGCGCAGCAAAATATTGTCGAGGCCTCAGCCTGTTTGGCGGCGATTTTAGAAGTGGATGCGGCGCATCTTCGCGCGCGTTTTTTATGGGCAGTATTATTGCTTGAGAAAGGATTTCACGAGGAAGCCGAGCAGCATTTCCAGCAATTGGTGGTACTATTCCCGGATGATTTAAATTTGTTGGAAAATATTATTCGATATTGGTTGGATCGAGATTTTTTCAAGAAGGCAAAATTTTACATTGAAAGATATGTTGATCGAGCTCCCGACCATGTGGAGATGCACTACAATCTGGGCGTCATTGCGGCCCGAGAAAATCATAGCCAAGAAGCAGTTGATCATTATCGTGCTGCGTTGAGGCTTCATCCGCAGCATTTTCCATCGCTCAATAATTTGGGTGTTTTGTATTTGCGACAAAACGATTTTGAATCGGCAAAGTCGTATTTAAATCAGGCCATACAACAGCAGCCCAATAATATAGCGTTGCAATATACGTTGAATGCTATTGCAGGTGATGTTTCTTATCAGGAAGCGCCTCAAGAATATATTCGAAATTTGTTCGATCACTACGCCGATCATTTTGAAGCGCATTTATGCAGTGGATTGGCCTATTGCGTGCCGGATCGATTGAAGGTTTTGGCAGAAAATTGTTTTCCTGGTGGGCAAAAGGCGTGGTCGATTGTTGATTTGGGGTGCGGGACAGGATTATGTGGGAAATATTTTAAATCATGGGCGCAGCGATTGGTGGGAGTCGATTTATCGCCCCGCATGTTATCAATCGCGAAGCAAAAAGCGATTTATGATGAATTGGTTTTATCTGAGAATGTCGAGTATTTGGTTAATCAACGGGATCAGTTTGATTTAATTATTGCCGCGGATGTGTTTGTTTATCAAGGCAATTTGCAACCTGTGTTGGGGGCTTGTTATCATGCTTTGAAAAAGAAAGGCCGATTGATTTTTTCGACAGAAGCGCAAGATCAGCAAGATTTCGTGATGAAGCCGACGGGCCGTTTTAGCCATTCTCGGCATTATATTGAAAAGCTGTGTCGAGAGATTGGCTTTAATCTAGTGATCCAATCCGCTAGCTCTACTCGATTACAGCAGGATTCGCCTGTGGCAGGTTACTTTTTTGTTCTGCAAAAATAGAATGTTTTTTTAAGATTGAGGATTCTTTTTTCAGGGTGCCCTAGAGTTTGCCCAAATAAAACTAGCGTCTTGAAAAAGAGAGGAATAAACTAAATTGCTTCTAAAGAATTGCAAGGAGAAGAGTGATGAATCAGATGCGAATTTTATTGGGCATCATTTTTTGTTGTTTTTTGCTGACGGCCTGTAGCCTTTATCAGCCTCGAGCAGAAGAAGCGATGACTGTTCAAAAAACGATTCCTGTTCCCTCTTTTTCCCATTTGTCCGTTGAGGGGCCTATTCATTTAACGCTTATCTTTGGCGCGCCAGATAATTATGTCAAAATCGAAGGCATGAAATATGCGGTCGATCATTTGCGTATTCAGAATCAACAGGGTCAGTTAATCATCACGCCTTCGTGGTTAACATCGATGCAAAAATATCCGTTAGATGTTGAGATTTATAGCCAAGCTTCGGAATTAAAAGCGCTGACGCTTAAAAAACTTTTAAGTGTTTGTTTCGCGACCGACCAGCGAGTGACGATTGATACAATCGATATTGATGATGTCACAAGTGCATCCTTCAGTGGATTATTTGATATCGGGTCATTGTTTATTCGGGGAGAAGGCCAGTTAAATGCAGCAGGCCATATTGATTTGAAAACTGTGGTGAACGCGGGGCAGGGGGCGGCGACGCTTTCAGGTATTCATAGCGATCAGCTGACGATTCAGCAAGCGGGATCAGGGTCTCTTTCTGTGCACGGTTATGCGGGCGTTGAAAAAATTCAACAGGAAGGCAATGGTTCAATGGAAATTTACTGGGTCAATGGTGAAACGACAACGGTTTATTTAAAAGGAGCGGGTTCGATTGTCTTGGCCGGAAAAACTAATACATTGATTGCGAATTTGTTTGATCAAGCAAGGCTCGATACAAAATTTTTACGGGTGAAAGAGGCTTATGTTCGAACCCATCAATCCGCGATCGCGCATGTCAATACGGATAGTCGCCTTTTTGCGTATGCGATGGATCAAAGCCAAATTAATTATTACACGCCTTCTTCTGAAGCGTATCAGAATACGGCGGATAATGGTGTGGTATTGTCAGTGAGAGAGAATCAACAAGGAGGATCGTGAAATGAAAGTTCAAGTTCAGGTTATTTTTTACAGTATGTATGGGCATGTGTATCAACTCGCAGAAGCAGTGGCAGAAGGCGCTGGCCAGGTTCCGGAGGTTCAGGTTAATTTATTTCGAGTTGCCGAGTTAGTGCCAGATGAGATTTTAATCAAGAGTGGGGCAAAGCAGGCGCAAAAAGTATTTGAGCACATTCCTATTGCAACGGTGGCTCAATTGGCAGAAGCCGATGCGATTTTATTTGGTACACCAACCCGGTTTGGTAATATGTGCGCACAAATGCGTAATTTTCTGGATCAAACTGGGGATGTTTGGATGAAGGGGGGATTAATTGGGAAAGTCGGCAGTGTTTTTTCAAGTACAGCAAGCCAGCATGGCGGACAAGAAACGACCATTACCAGTTTTCATACCACGTTGCTCCATCACGGGATGATTATCGTTGGTGTGCCCTATTCAGCGCCCGAGCTTTTAGTTATGCAAGAAGTTACTGGGGGAACGCCTTACGGCGCGACGACAGTAACAGGCGCTGATGGTAAACGGCAACCGAGCGAAAACGAATTAAAAATTGCTCGCTTTCAAGGCAAGCATGTTGCCGAAGTGGCTCGAATGCTTAAAAAAGGAAAATGAATCGGCGATTGTTTTTAAGCGATCAAATTTTTAATGATGATTTGATCGCTTTTATTGCCTCATCCGTTATTTCTGATAAGGTGATTTCTCTGAACGTACTGGGATAGTGGCGTCTTCATCAGTGCAAGTTTTATCGCATGTTACAGCTGGTTTTTTAACTTTTTCTTCCCCGATAGCAATTTCAATGCGCCGATTTTTTTGCATGCCGGCTAATTTTTCGTTAGTCGCAATAGGGCGTGATGATCCTTCGCCGGCAAAAGTGACTCGATTGTTGTTCGGATGAGGAATCAATCCTTGGACCCACAGATAATTAAAAACAACGGTTGCTTGGTCTGTAGAGAGTTGTTTATTTTGTCTATCTGTTCCAATCGGATCGGTATGGGCGCTAATCGCAATTTTTTGATCGGGATAGTTTTGCAGGAACTTCCCTAACTCTATCAGAATTTTTTGTGCGTCTGATGTGAGCTCGGTCGAATTAGGCAAGAAGATGGCATCGCTGGGGATGACAAGAATAAAAC
>MGXH01000042.1 GCA_001801305.1 Gammaproteobacteria bacterium GWE2_42_36 | reverse complement strand
TTATCGACGGAGATTTTCAAGGTGGAAGAACTTGGGTCGAAGGAAGGCGTGACGTAAGAGCTATCACTTGTTGCAGAAATGATTTTGATGTCACCGGAACCTAAAGGGCTTTGATAGTAAGTGTTCCAATCGATCGAAGCGGAATCCCCCTGATATATTTTAAGCGCAGCAGGGGGTGTTTGCGTTTGAATCGGAGCACCGGCGATCTCGAGGGCAAAGGGTGTTGAGGCAATGGATTGACCGAGGCTATTCGTCACGCTGAACTGAAAAGATTCTTGAGCGAGTGTCGCATGGGTGAGTGTACCGACGAGATGAATGGTTGAATTATCGGAACCGAGTTGCAAGGATAATCCGTGATCTGCTAAGACCACATCGGTTGATTGAACTGAAGCGATAGAGCCTGTAGGGGTTGAGGCTTTAGCAATGACGACGTCGATTGAATCGCCGACTTTTCCGATGAGGGGCGTATAACTGGGGCTTGGTGTAATCACAGGAGTATTCGATAAGACTGTGACGGTGATTTGAGCGATTGCGGGTAAAGAAGGGAATGCTGTATTTGTAGCAGAGATGAGATCAAATGTTAGCGGTTGTGTTGTCGCTTTTAATCCAGTGATCGTCAGAGAATCTGTTGTTTCATTGAATACCGCTTGAACAACATCCGTAGGGATTTTATCGGATAAGGCAAGTTTCAAAGATCCGCTTTGAGTGGGATTTTGAAAATAACTTGATAGATTTTCAATGGTTATCGAATTATTTTGATATATCGAGGTGTTAGGCAAGTCTGATTTTTTTATAGGAGGTCCTGCGATGTTTAAGTTAAACTGCCCCTGTATTGTGCTGGCTTGATTGGACACCGTGATAGAAATGCTTTGCTGGGTGAAAGTTGATGCGTTAGGCGTGCCGTCAATTGTGACGTGATGCGTCGTTGGGTCGAGATGGATGGCTAATCCGTATTGACTTAAGTCCGCTTGAACGGATTGCAAAACCGCAGCGGCGCTATGTCCGGCTGTAATATAAGCAGTGATATCTTGGTGAACGGGCTGATTGTATTGGAAAGATTGGTCGGGAATATTGATCGTCGGGCTATCAGTGATGACATGAAGCGTTAATTGCAGCTGATTGCTGCTAGGCCCGTATTCGTTTTTCGCACTGACTGTGATGGGATAATCACCGGCACGTGTAGGCGTACCAGAGATAATAAAATAAGGAACGGTGTTCGGGTAGAGCCGGCTGTAATAAGGACCAAATGCCGTGGCCGTACTTTGTTTATTTAACCCATAATTTATTTGTAATCCAGAGGTTTCAACACCCGTCACAGATAAAGTCATGGGATATTTTTGATCAGGAAAATCAGTATCGAAGAACATAATATTAGGATGAGCGAGGTCTTGATCGACATCTTGGAAGTGTACGGGGGTTATGGGCTCATTGGCATAAAATGTGAGTTGCGCATCTGTTGGTCGGATGTAGCCTGGATCAATATAGGGGAGATCATTGGGCGCTACTTTAAGCGTAACCGTCTCTATCGGTTGTGGATCATTGTCATTAGTGGTATTTGCAAAAACAGGAATCAAAAATGTTTTGCCGACATCCGCATTGGAAAAAGTCGAGATAGATCCATTGATTGTCGCGTTTTTAATAACGCCGTTTTGATAGGTTAATTGAGCCGGTAAATTATTGACGGTATAGTTGATTTGAGTGGATGCGTTAGAGGTGGGAAGGTGTGATTGCATGTCTTGTGTCGGGATGGCAATAGCAATATTTTGTTGATTGGGATGAACCGTGATTGTATCGATGTCATTTCCTGCAGTGGGTGCGGTTAGGCTGGATTGTGTGGGATTATTTAACACAATAGTTTCTTGGTCAATTTTTGCGAGGACACTTTGCATTTGCACAGCGGGTTGCCCAATCCAACTTTGTAAGCTCGAGGAGTCTAGGGCTGATTCGTTGTCCGCTTGCTTATTGCTTGTGAATGAGTAGGTTGCCGGATGTCCGTTTTCAGAGCCGCCAAACGCATAAACGAGATTTAAATTAAATTGTGTATCGCTTTGAGATCCTTGTTCACCGAGAATACGCGTGCCAGCCAGTTCGAATTCTAATTGAGAGCCGGGCTTTGTGTTTAAGAGCCAAGAAATTTCCGCTTGATAATTCTTATAGATTTCTCGGTCACTGGCTAAGAGATTCAATTTTACGTGTTGCGTGATTAACTGCTGTAAGGTGATCGTTTCACCCAATCCGTGAGATTGATCATCGCGGGAATAACGCATTTTATAAACGAGATCGTCGTAATTTGCTTGTAATCCTAACAGGGTAGTATCAAATGGCGTCGTATCAATGCCCACGCTATTGCCGATATCACGCGCGCCAGCAATACGGCGATTATTAAGATAAAGAATGTCATTATTGAGGTAAGTTCGAGCATCAAGCGACTTGCTGATGGCTTGACTATAGAGAGAATTTAAATTGATGTCTTTGAAAAAACCATTCGTGAGGTTGTATTGGTAGGTGGCGCCCGTTGCATTTTGGTAAACCCATTGTTTGGTATCGCCGCTGTCGAAATTAAAATTCATTTTTTGAGAAAGCGATTCCGTTGTAAGCTTGACCCAATTTTGATCGTTCAGTGCAACACCCCATGTGCCGCTTAATCGACGTTGTAAACTGCCTAACTGAAAACCAAGCGATCCGCCTTGATGAGCCGAAAAGAGTTGAGTCCATTGTCCTTGGAGCAGAGCGCCGTAATTTTCGCTATATTGAGCGCCAATGGATAAAGGGCCGGTTAAGCCGAACATGCTGCTGGTTAAATTGAACGGTTGACTGGTTGTGGGCTGCGTTGTTTGTTGTCGAGGGGTGCCTGGTTGAAAAGGAATGGGCGCGCTCGATAGATAATTTGGGGAAGTGGCCGGAGCGATTTGAGCTCCGGCATCAGCCCAAGCGGTATTAACAGTAACGAGGGATCCTATCAATCCAGCCGTGAAAATAGTTTGCTTAATGAGATAAACGAGATGTTGTCGCTTCATGGCGGACCCCTACTGTTTTTCTTGTTTTTTATATTTGTTCACAGACCGATGTCCGGATTATTTTTTAATAAAATGGCCAGATAATTTGCAGCTGAGTAAAGCCATCTAATTGGCGTTTGGGATTAATGTATATTTTTTTACCCGTATTTCGAGGAACTACTACATCAGGGTTATCTCCCCATAAATCTCCTCCAACGCTCCATGCCAACTGCGGGCTGTCTAAGGCATTGAGGAATTGATATTGAACGCCGGTTGAGACTAGCGCTCTGTAAGTTGCTCTCACATTATGATTGGTGACCGAGTAATCCCAGCCAGGCGCACCGACTTTAGTGTCTTGAAACGCGTAGAGATTAGAGCGGGCGTAGAGCAATTGCAGCTCTCCGCGAGTGAAAAGGCTGGTATAGGGAGTGAGACTATAGTTTGCTTGCTCGCCACCCCCAGCGCCAAAATAGTTTGTTTTAACAGTATAATTTTCAGCATCTGTATCTACTGTCGAGCGTCCGATAGGGTATGTGATAGAAAAATCATAATACTCATTCAGGTTAGTATAAACGAGTCCGCCAAATGGATTGAAGGTGAAGCGGGAATTATTGCTTTCAGTGACGCCACTCATATATAACTTGGTGCCAATATATTCGTGTTCTGCCGTGAGATGAAAATGGCTTAAAGGGATCGGGAGAGTGGCTGGTCCTGAGCCGTCAATAAAATAAAATAGCCCCTCACCCAAATTGCTTCTGCTGGTTGATGCATGCTTGTCTAAGTAATCTACGCTGAATTCAACGCGATTTTCATTTCCTAGCAATTTGGCCATGCAATTATTACCGCAGTTGCAAAAATAATAACCTATGCCTAGATGATACATCGGGGCGTAACCGGTATCGCTGATTTCTGCTAAAGGATTCCCCGCGCTGTTACTTGCAATTTTCACCTCGGGATTGGACATGTAATAGAGGCTTGATCCGCCATCGATAAAAAAATGGTTTATTTCTGTGTTCCAGAGAGAGGTTGTGTCGGCAAATGAATAAGTCCATCCAGCGAATACCAGCGTAATGGATAACAATCCATAACCTATTTTTGATACCATCATTTTTTCCTGAGGTTTTTTATGTTGCGGAAACCATTTTTTAAGGGCACGAATGATAGCAGTTTTTGTAAAAAAATCGCGAGATACTGTCAATTTTTATGTAAAAAGTTCCATTTCCTTTTCCTTCACGGTATATTTTAGCAAATGAGGATTGCGAGCGCGCTTTCAACAAAGCAAATTGATTTTTGTGAGAGCCTCGTTAATTATTAAAATACAGGAGATCGTGATGACAGTCTTAACAAAACGAAAAGCATGGAAGCAATTAATGAAGCACCGTATCGCGATGGAATCGGTGACGATGCGTGAGCTATTTTCGCAAAATGAAGAACGATTTAACCAGTTTTCGCTGACAGCGCCGTCAGTGTTTTTAGATTATTCAAAAAATCGCATCACGGAAGAAACGCTATCGCTTTTAATCGCCCTTGCTGAAGAAGTGCAATTGCGAGAAAAGATTGAAGCTCAATTTAGCGGTCAAGCGATCAATCTGACTGAGCATCGATCGGTTTTGCATACGGCGCTTCGGAATTCAACCGATCGATCGATATACGCGGCAGAAACTAATGTGCTTGAACCGATTCGCGCCATTTTAGCCAAGATGAGAGAGTTTTCGATAGCCGTTCGAGAAGGAGCGTGGAAAGGGTATACAGGCAAATCGATTACTGATGTCGTCAATATTGGCATTGGAGGATCAGACCTAGGGCCTAAAATGGTATGCACGGCACTTCAAGCTTATGCCAAGCCGAACTTGCACACACACTTTGTGTCAAATGTGGACGATGCAGCGATTACCGAAACGCTTAAATCCTTAAATCCTGAAACGACATTATTTATTGTGGCATCGAAAACTTTTACAACGATTGAGACGCTAACAAACGCTGAAACGGCGAGAGATTGGTTACTGAAACAATTAAAAGATCCTGCCGCAGTAGCTAAGCATTTTGTCGCGCTTTCGACAAATGCCGAAAAAGTCAAAGCGTTTGGGATTGATGTGAACAATATGTTTGAATTTTGGGATTGGGTTGGCGGACGTTATTCAGTTTGGTCAGCCATTGGATTGTCCATTGCCATTTTAATTGGCATGGATCAATTCGAGCAATTCTTGCTCGGCGCGCATCGCATGGATCAACATTTTCGTCGAGCGCCATTTAAGACGAATATGCCGGTTTTATTGGCTTTATTGGGTGTTTGGTACCGTAACTTCTTTAATGCGGGTTCTTATGCGGTGATTCCGTATAACTGTTATTTACAATATTTTTCAGCTTATCTGCAGCAATTGGATATGGAAAGTAATGGCAAATCGATTACGTTACAAGGAGAGGCAGTGAATTATCCAACAGGCCCGGTGATTTTTGGTGGGACGGGTACGGATTCTCAACATTCGTTTCATCAGCTGTTACATCAAGGCACTGATATGATCCCCGTTGATTTTATTATTGCGGCGAATAGCTTGAATCCGGTCGGCAATCATCAAGCCTTGTTATTCTCAAATTGTTTGGCGCAAGCCGAGGCGCTGATGAAAGGCAAAACGGATGATGAAGCATATCGAGAATTGATCGAGAAGCGTATGCCGGAACAGGAAGCGCGAGAATTAGCAAAACATAAAGTCATGCCGGGTAATCGTCCCAGTAATGTATTGACGATCAAAAAATTAACACCAGAAGTTTTAGGGTCGCTTATCGCGCTGTACGAGCAAAAAGTTTTTGTGCAGGGCGTGATTTGGGGGGTTAATTCATTTGATCAATGGGGCGTGGAATTAGGTAAACAACTGGCGACGAAAATAGAACCCTTCCTGCTGGATGAACAGAAAAAAATCGATGCGGATAGTTCAACCGCCGGACTGATTGAGCTGTACCATCGATGGCGTGGGTAGGCTAAATTTACAAGGAAATTATTTTGCTTTATTATTCATCCTGCATCGGCTGTGTCAGTGCCGAAGGAGCGGGGGGTGCAATGGATTGATGTCGAACATTTTCAATCCAAACATGGAGGATGATGCCAAAAAGCATCAAGCAGCCGCCAATGAAAATATTTCGGGTAATTAATTCATCGTTGATGATGAGTGCGAAGACAGAGGCAAAAACAGGTTCCAGCGCATAAATCAACGCGGCGCGCGTGGCGCTGACTTTCGATTGATATTTTGCTTGAACAAAGAGAGCAATGTTCGAAGCAAATAGCGCACAAAATAGAATCGGGATGATGACGGAAAATTTAAATAAATGCGGAATATCGTGGTGTGGCATGAGCAATCCCGGAACAACAGCGGTAAAGGCGAGTTGATAAAAGACGATTAAACGAAAAGCGCGAATGGCTTTTTGTGTGGTGATGAATTGCAAAAATACAATGCTTAAGGCCACGCTGAGCGCAGAAAGCAAACACCATAATTCGCCCGTATCAAAATGGAAAGAAGACCCCGTCAAAATAAATAAACCAATAAGACAAATAAAAGGGGCAATGAGATCTGTTTTGGCAAGCTTGTTGAGTTTAAATAAAGGGGCCAAAAATGGAATGAGAATAATATTCGATCCGACGATGAATGCGGCTTGTGCCGAGCCGATAGTTTTTAGGCCAATTGCCTGCGTAATGTAAACCCCTGTGTTGATTAAGCCAAGCACGACGCCCGCGCCGATGATTTCGAGAGAATTCTTTTTGAAAAAATCGAAGAAGACAAAAGGGATGAATAAAATGGCGGCCGCCATAAATCGAATGGCGGTGAAAGTCGATGGCGTGACATCGACGATGGCGATTTTCATTAAAGGGAAAGTGAGTCCCCAAATGGCTGCAATCGCAAAGAGATATAAAGTAGATTTGTTTTCTTGTTTCATGGCGTGTTTTTCTACATTCAATTTGAGCGCAATTATAACATAGATTTCATATATGAAGGTATCAAGGTTTAATGTGGATACGATGACTGACTAGGCGAGTTGCCGCACTAAATTTCTTAAGGCCATGCCTCGATGACTCAATTGATTTTTTTCTTCGAGCGTTAATTCGGCAACAGTGCATTGCCGATTAGGCAGAAAAAATAGGGGATCATAGCCGAAGCCATGAATGCCTGTAGGTGTATCGATGATGACACCTTCCCAGCTACCTTGGCCTATGATGGGCGAGGGATCTTCCGTGTGGCGCAGCAGCACGATGACGGATTGATAACGCGCCGTACGTTTTTCAGACGGGACATTCGCTAACGCTTCTAAGAGGCGTCGACAATATTCTTTTGAGCCCAACTGGGCGTTCGCAAATCGTGCTGAATGCACGCCAGGTTTGCCGTTCAAGGCGTCGACTTCTAAGCCGGAATCATCGGCTATGGCGGGCAGTCCTGTTGCTTGGCAGGCGTTTCTTGCTTTAATGAGTGCGTTTTCGATAAAGGTCGGCGCGGTTTCTTCAGCGGCCGGCACCTGTAATAAAGATTGAGGAATAATTTCAGTCGAGAGTGGCTCGAAAAAATGTCGAACTTCTTTGATTTTGTTTTCATTGTTACTAGCGAGTACGATTTGTTTTATCATCGGGAGGGGATCTCTTTAGGTAATTTTTGGGGCGCATGAATTTGAAAACGTTTTTTTCGATCATGCTCGCCGCTTTTTAAAACAATATCTCGCATGGACACACCGAATTGATCCGCTAAAAAACGGCATAAATAATCATTCGCTTTTCCGTCAACAGGCGGCGCTTTAATGCGAATTTTTAACGCACGATCGTGAACGCCTGCGATTTCATCCCGTTTTGCGCGCGGCTGCGTGTGGACTTGTACGATTAAATCTTCTTTTTCCCAACGATAAAAATTATCGGAGCGCAAGTTGGGCTCCTAATTGCATGATGGGCGCCAGTAATAAGCTGGAGATCAGTTGTAATACGAGCAAAATAACAATCGGCGAAAAATCAATGTTGCCTATCAGCGGAATGATTTTTCGGGCGCGTGAAAACAAGGGATTCGTGAGTTTGTGAATGACGAAAATGACCGGGGTTTGATGAACGGGTACAAACCACGAGAGCAACGCCCCAATTAAAATTAAATAAAAGTACAAGGTAAATAATTGGCCGATCAAATCTCCAGTCGACCAAATGACCAGACCGATAAAATTAGGCAGTTTTCCGAACGTCAGAGCGATTAAAGCTATTTTCACGATATTCAGCAAAAACACAAAAATGATGGCAGGTGTATCAAGTTGCGCGACACGAGGAATTTTTTGTAGAAAATGCAGCGGTTTTTGAGTCCAGCGCATAATGGTTTGTGCAACAGGATTCAGCACATCGATGTCGACACGTTGTATTAAAATACGCAATAAAAACAATAGAACAACTAAATCAAAGCATAATTTAGCAAGGGATGAAATGAAATGTCCGATGAAGTCCATGATGGTATCCTCTTTTGTTAGATGCAGTAGCTTATTATGCTTGTGAGCGAGCGAGAGTAAAAGCATTAATTGATTCTCGTCACATGATGGCGTTTTTTTTAGCAGGATGCTATAGCTGCTTTGAGTTGAAATATCCCTAATCTTGAATGGTCTCAGGCTTTTAAAATGCGCAGAATGAGGTTAAGCTAATCGCTCAGAAAATAAAAACTAAACATTAAACATTAAAGAGACATATCGTGTTACCACAATCTATTTTTAAAGAAAGACGACGGCAATTGTTGGCGAACATGTTGCCGGATAGTATTGCCATACTGTTTACGGCGCCTGAACATGTGCGCAATGGTGATGAATATTTTTCTTTTCGTCCCAGCAGTGATTTTTACTATCTCACCGGCTTTAATGAACCTGAGGCGGTCGCCATTTTTTTAAAAACAGGCGAGCAAGAAAAATTTATTTTATTCAATCGGGTGAGAGATCCGCATTTTGAGCAGTGGTTTGGTTATCGACTCGGACAGATGGGCGCGATTGAGCAATTAGGTGCCGATGAAGCGCATGCGGTTCATACATTAAATGAGAAAATGCCCATTTTGTTATCGCAAGCGAAGCATCTCTATTATGCGTTTGGTCTTTATCCGCAATTTGATCAACAGCTTGACCAATGGCTTTATGAAATTCGATCCCAAATCCGAAGTGGATTAAATGCGCCTTATCAGATGATTAATGTTGAGTCTATTCTGCACGAAATGCGATTGCTCAAAAGCCCAGAAGAAATCAAATTGATGGAAAAATCCGCATCAATTAACGTGCAAGCGCATTTGCGCGCGATGAAATTGTGTCAAGCAGGGCGATACGAATATGAAGTCGAAGCAGAATTAATTCACGAGTTTAAACGACAGAATGCGCGTGAAGAAACGTTTGGGACGATTATTGCAAGCGGAGAGAACAGCTGTATTCTTCATTATCGCGCGAATGATCGCCAGATCCGTTCAGGTGATTTGGTGCTGGTTGATTCCGGGTGTGAGTATTTTTATTATGGTTCTGATATGACGCGGACTTACCCGGCCAATGGGCGATTTACCGTTGAGCAGAAAATGATTTATGAGCTTGTGTTGCGAATGCAGGCCGCAGGATTGGCCTGTATGAAACCCGGCAATGCTTGGAATCAAGCGCAAGAGGCGGCAATTCGTGTATTAACAGAAGGCTTATGCGATTTAGGGTTGCTTAAAGGCGATGTGGATGGGTTGATCGAACAAGAAGCTTATTTTCCGTTTTATATGCATCGGTTTAGCCATTGGTTGGGATTGGATGGTCATGATGCGGGGAGTTATAAGGTAGATGGGATATGGCGACCCTTGCAGTCTGGCATGATGCTTTCCGCGGAGCCAGGACTTTATATTAAAGCGGGCATGAAGAATGTCGATGAGCGGTGGTGGAATATCGGTGTTCGTATTGAGGATATGGTGCTTATTACAAAGACCGGTTACAGTCTTCTTTCAGCCGAGATGCCGAAAGAAATCGATGCTATTGAGCAAGCGATGGCTGATTAAGAAAAGGTGTTTTAAAAATATACTTGCGTTGGCATTTTTTTTCAGTTAGAAAGGGAATGACGCAATCACTCAATGGAGCTTAACAATGAATCCTTCTATTATTCATGTCGACGATGAAACTTTTGATGCTGAAGTTATTAGTGCCAAAATGCCGGTGTTAGTCGATTTTTTTGCTGAATGGTGCGGGCCATGCAAAATGGTGGGCCCTTTATTAGAGCAAATCGCTGCAGAATATGCGGGTCGATTAAAGGTCGTCAAAGTGGATGTGGATAAAAGTCCCGATGCGGCGCAACGTTATGGTGTTCGCGGCATTCCCACGATGATTTTGTTTAAGGATGGTACCCCTGAAGGAACTAAAGTAGGTGCTATGACAAAAACGCAATTAGTAGCGTTTGTTGAAAGTGGACTGTAAGTGTGTTTTTTTAAAAAATATTTTGATTTCAAAAAAGCGAATGTTATAATGCACTCGCTTTCAAAGCGCGTTTGGTGATTATTAAAAGCAATCACCAAATAGCAATCTAGTTTTAATCAATGTTTAACAACCTATCGAAGAAGTAATTTATGAATCTGACTGAATTGAAAGAAAAAAACCCGTCTGAATTGATGGAAATTGCAACACAGGCAAATGTCGAAAATGTTGCACGTATGCGGAAACAAGACATCATTTTCGCAATTTTAAAAGCACATGCCGCTAATGGAGAATGTATTTACGGCGGTGGCGTTTTGGAAATTTTGCCGGATGGTTTTGGTTTCTTGCGGTCGGAGAAATCCTATTTGGCCGGCCCGGACGATATTTACGTATCCCCCAGTCAAATTCGGCGATTTAGCTTGCGAACGGGCGATACGGTCAATGGTGAAATTCGTCCGCCGAAAGAAGGCGAGCGTTATTTTGCTTTGTTGAAAGTGAGCGATATCAATTTTGATTCACCAGAAAATGCGAAAAATAAAATTTTATTTGAAAACCTAACGCCTTTGTTTGCCGAAGAGCGATTTGTTTTGGAGCGAGGCAATGGCAGTACTGAAGATATTACAGCACGTGTTATTGACCTGACAGCGCCTTTTGGTAAAGGTCAACGTGGTTTGATTGTTTCGCCGCCAAAAGCGGGTAAAACCATGATGCTGCAAAACATTGCCAATTCTATCGAGGCAAATTATCCAGATTGTCATTTGATTGTCCTGCTCATTGACGAGCGCCCTGAAGAGGTCACCGAAATGACACGCTCAGTCGTTGGCGAAGTCATTGCCAGTACTTTTGATGAACCCGCTACACGGCATGTTCAGGTCGCGGAGATGGTTTTAGAAAAAGCCAAGCGATTAGCGGAACACAAAAAAGATGTGGTCATCTTACTAGATTCTATTACCCGTTTAGCGAGAGCTTATAATACGGTTGTGCCAACTTCCGGCAAGGTTTTAACAGGGGGTGTCGATGCTAATGCCTTACAAAAACCCAAGCGATTTTTTGGTGCTGCGCGTAATATTGAAGAAGGCGGTAGCTTAACGATTATTGCTACGGCTTTGGTCGATACGGGTTCCAAGATGGACGAAGTGATTTATGAGGAATTCAAAGGGACCGGTAATATGGAAATTCATTTGGATCGCCGTATCGCTGAAAAACGTGTTTGGCCGTCAATTAATATCAATCGATCAGGCACTCGTCGCGAAGAAAAATTGGTCGAGCCCGAAGAATTGAACAAGATTTGGATTTTAAGACGGTTGATTCAGCCGATGGATGAAGTAGCTGCAATTGAATTTTTAATTGATCGATTGCGGTCAACTAAAACCAATGAAGATTTCTTTGATGCGATGAAGCGCTCTTAAGGTTGAATTTTTTCTGTTGTCTGTTTAATCAGCAGGGCTGTTTGTTATAAAAAATGGATGGCCCTGCAGTGAAGTCATATTCTTTGACCTATAAATCTTTATTTCTTTAGCTCAGACAAAAAATGCTGAACATTCTGGAAAATATGATTACAATGATCGCTTGAAGTTTTCATTTAGGGCATAGGGAGAGAATCTTATGAAACAAAAACAGTCCCTAGTGATCGTGGGTATTCATATTAGCAATCGTTTTAAGCAAGTCGCAAAATTGCAAAAAATATTTACCAAATTTGGTTGCCAGATCAAAACCCGCTTAGGATTGCATAGAGCATCCGAAGATTTTTGCGCGATGGATGGATTGATTCTCCTCGAAATGTTTGGGGATGCTATAAAAATTCGTGAATTTTTTGACGCGGTGAATTCGCTTCAAAATCTTGAGGTTAAAAAAATGACGTTTAAGATTTAGGTCGGGGTTTCAAGCGTCGCAGGTTATTTCAAAGAGTACTTATGAAAAAAATAATAATGTTGAGTTGTTTATCGATAGGCTTAGTTGTCGGTGCGACGAGCGCCCAAGCAGCCGACTTATGGCAAGTTTATCAGCAAGCATTAAAAAGTGATCCGACTTTTCAGGCAGCATTAGCCACGCAAATGTCGGTAGCAGAAGAAACGCCTCAAGCGCGTGCTGTTTTGTTGCCACAACTCAGTGGCGATGCAAGCGCAGCGTATTCTCGCGTATTGACGAAGAGTGATAATGTTTTGATCGGAGGAATTTCTCAAGGTCCATCACGTTCAACGGTAAGGTCGCGAGTCACGGATTTTGGTCTCACACTTAAGCAAAATGTGTTTAATTTTTCGAACTGGATGAAATTGGGTGAAGCGCGAGATGATGTCAAAGCGGCCAGCGCGACCTACAACGCAGCCTCACAGGATTTAATGCAACGGGTGGCTAGCGCTTATTTTGCTGTTTTGCAAGCGGAGGATGTGTTGCGCGCTACTGGCGCGGAGAAAAAAGCTTATTGGGAAGAATATGTGCAAGCTGAGCAGCGGTTTAAAGTGGGGGTAAGCACAATTACCGAC
>MGXH01000041.1 GCA_001801305.1 Gammaproteobacteria bacterium GWE2_42_36 | reverse complement strand
TATCTACGAAAGACCGCCGATTCTATACAACTTCTAATCCCTGTCAACTACTTTCTTCCTGAAAAATATATTCTAAAAAAAGATCTTACTAGGTAACATCTCCCTCTAACAAATAACGGGTGATTTAATGTCCACTAAAGTAAAAAAAAATTCACTGGAAGACTCCATTCAAAAACTAGAACAACTCATTCATCAACTAGAAACAGAAAAGCTCGCTTTAACTGATGCACTAAAGTGTTTTGAGGAGGGGGTTTCTTTAATTCGTGCTTGTCAAAATGAGCTCTCCTCTGCTGAACAAAAAATCCAAAAATTGAGCCAAAAAAGCAATACTATCCGCTCAGATGATGCTGGAGAAAATCTGCTTGAATAATACAGAATCTTTCGTTCGAAAAAATCAAATAAGAATTGAGGAAAAACTTTCGCGGTACATCCCTCCATCATTTTTCGGCATTGACTCCTTACAACAAGCGATGCTTTATAGCTTATTTGCTGGTGGGAAAAGACTTCGCCCTCTTTTGATTTATGCAACGGGCAAAGCGCTACGCGCAAAAATTAATACACTCGATATTCCGGCAATGGCCATCGAATGTCTTCACACTTTTTCGCTCATTCACGATGATCTTCCTTGTATGGACAATGCTGATCTAAGAAGAGGAAAACCTACTTGTCACAAACAATTTGGTGAAGCGATGGCTGTTTTAGCGGGTGACGCTTTACAAACATTAGCTTTTGAAATACTAGCCGAAGCGCCTTCTTCATTAAACGCACAACAACGATTAAAAATGATTGCGCTTCTTGCCAAGGCTTCTGGCTATCAAGGTATGGCCTTAGGGCAAGTGTGCGATATGCAACAAAGCAAAACCCCTTCCCTTGATTTCGTAAGACACTTGTACCAAGCTAAAACCGGCGATTTAATCAAAGCAAGCGTTCAAATGGCTGTTATTGCATCCGGCTGTCAATCAAAGAGAATTTTTACTCATCTCTCTGATTTTGCTGATTGCTTAGGTTTAGCTTTTCAAATTCAAGACGATATTTTAGATATTGAAAGCGAGACCAGTTCTTTAGGCAAAGACACAAAAATAGACGAAAAATTGGATAAAAAAACCATCCCTTCTCTCATCGGATTGCAAGCCGCAAAAAATGAGGTTATTTCTCTTCATCAACAAGCCTTTACGCATTTAAGTCAAATCCAATTACAAAATTCCATCTTGGCGCACTTAGCTAACCTGATTCTTTTTAGAAAAAACTAGCATTTCATCGCCCATTTTTTTAATATCTTCTGGAGATTATTATTAACGAGCATGATTTATGAAAAAATACGCCTCATTTCTTTTAGGTTCGATTCTGTTTTTATGCGTATTTTCATCAAATGTTCTCGCCGATGACAATGCAAACACGCCGCCCATCCCAAAAAATAACACCACTTTTCTACAACAAGCTGATACAGCGGTGCTTTCTCAGAGCGCAGAGCGCCCTGGATATTATGTGCTAACGCTCTACGGTGTAAGCCCTTACATGACTTATTTTTCAACGATGCCCTTTCATTCAAGTGGCATTCTTCTCACGCAAGATTTTATGGGCACTTGGTTTCTTGGCGATAAAGGCGCTCAACAAAATAATCCAAACGCCGTCATTTTTGGCAGCCAATTAAATGGTGAGATCAATCAAAATGCGGAAATACCTTTACTAACTTTATCTAATCCAAAATCCAACGCAAGCAAAACAACCATTCAATATGTGGCAAAATCGCTTTCAGCAAATTCACTCAATTTGAAAGAATTCCGGTATGATCATGCCATTCTCGTTATCACCAGTTAACCCAAAAAAGGAAATTTCTTATGAAAAAACAAACCTCTTTTTTAATCACGGCGCTATTTTTTGTGGGGCTATCGGCTTTTTCATCCGCGCTATTGGCCCAAACTGACTCAGCCCCGGCCGCATTAACCGCCACGCCATCAAAAGTAATGGGCTTATTAACTGGGTGGCGAGATAAATTCTTTTCGGGGAAGCCTTCTATTTCATCTGCACCCTCTATAAGCGTAGATGAAAATAACATTCTAAAAAATCAAACGTCTGCTCAAATAACGGAAAACAATTCTCCCGCCCCTAATCCTGCTGCTGGCATGCTGCAACAATTACGATTTAATTATAAAGTCATGCTTTATAATAAAGCACAACTAGCATCTCTTCAGGATCAAGTTAAAGACCTGCAAACACAATTAAAATTATTACAGCCAAATTCCACTTATCGATTATATTGGTTCACCGCGGGCGCTTTAACGCTCTTTGTTGGATTGTTATTCGGAGTCATTATCAGCCGTCTTTTCCGCTCGCGGGAAAAACGTTTATTTTAATTTTAGGAGATTTTTGATGGCAAAATTACATTTCTATTATTCCGCCATGAATGCCGGGAAAAGCACAACGCTTTTACAATCTGCTTACAATTATAATGAGCGGGGTATGGATACATTACTGTTTTCGCCTGAGATTGATAATCGTTTTAAAAAAGGAACCGTCCACTCACGTATCGGATTAAATGCCTCTGCGATTGCTTTTAATGATCTCTTTGATTTTTTTGATTACGCTGCAAAAGCCATCGAAAAAACACCCAATATTCGTTGTGTTTTGATCGATGAAGCACAATTTTTGAAAAAAATTCAGGTCGAACAGCTCTCTAAAATAACGATTGAATTAAATCGCCCTGTTTTAGCGTATGGGTTACGCACCGACTTTCTAGGCGAGCCATTTGAAGGAAGTAAATATTTACTCTCCTGGGCTGAAGAATTAGTGGAAATCAAAACGATTTGTCATTGTGGACGAAAAGCTACGATGAACCTGCGCGTCGACGAACAAGGACACGCCATCTCACAAGGAAAGCAAATCGAAATCGGTGGCAATGATCGTTATGTGGCCGTTTGTCGCAGGCATTTCGCACTGGGCGAAGCTTGTCTTTTTACAGAAAAATAATTACAGAGAGAAAACAATAACATGCGAAGAATTTTTATTTTGATGATGGACTCTTTTGGGATTGGCGCTTTGCCTGATGCTGAAAGTTTTGGGGATGTCGGCAGCAACACCTTCGGGCACATTGCCGAAGCTTGTGCGCAAGGAACAGCCAATGTCGAATTTCTCCGACAAGGCAATCTTAATATTCCGAATTTATTAAGCCTTGGTTTACATGATGCAGCCAAAGAATGCCAACAAAAATGGATCCCAAGCCTTGCGCGCGATGCGCATACGCATGGGGCTTATGGCTCTGCTGCTGAATTAAGCAAAGGCAAGGATACGCCGAGCGGCCATTGGGAAATCACCGGTGTACCCATCCATTTTGATTGGGGGTATTTCCCACCTGAATGTCCGAGTTTTCCAAAAGAACTAACAGATGCTTTTATAAAAGCCGCCAACCTTCCCGGTATTTTAGGTAATAAACATGCGTCTGGCACCACCATTATCGATGAGCTAGGCGAAGAATCCGTTCAAACAGGCAAGCCAATTATCTATACCTCAGCCGATAGCGTCTTCCAAATTGCCGCGCATGAAGAAGCTTTTGGCTTAGAACGATTGTATGAAATTTGCAAAATCGCAAGAAAGCTACTTGAGCCTTATAATATCGGTCGCGTGATTGCCAGGCCTTTTGCCGGAATGACAGGGCATTATAAACGAACGAGTAATCGAAAAGATTATTCTGTACCTCCTCCCCGCCCCACTGTGCTTGAAAAATTAGTTGAGGCAGGTGGACAGGTTATTGGCGTTGGGAAAATACCGGATATTTTTGCACATAAAGGATTTACACAGGAAGTTGTCTCACACGATAACACCGAAATGTTTAACATCATGCTAGACGCCGTAAAACACGCGCCCGATTATTCACTCACTTTTGGTAACTTTGTCGATTTTGATATGCTATTCGGTCATCGCCGAGACGTCGCTGGCTATGCGAAAGCAATCGAGGATTTCGATGCGCGGCTACCTGAATTTGAAAAATTACTACGCCCCGGCGATTTGGCTATAATCACAGCCGATCACGGCTGCGATCCGACGTTCAAAGGAACTGATCACACACGAGAATATATTCCTGTGTTAATTTTTGGCCCTGGTGTTAAAAAATGCGCTCTCGGAAAACGTCATTCGTTTGCCGACATTGGGCAAACGATCGCTGAATATTTCGATCTGCCTCTTTTTGAAGAAGGCGAATCGTTTTTAAAGTTAATCAAATAACCGATGCTTTTGAAACAACTCGTTTATACAAACACGTCGCGCCGATGACGGCGGCAGGAACGACCATAAAGTTAACAATCGGGATCATCGCTGCAACAGAAACGGTGATCCCAAAACTAAAACAAACAATAAAGTTTTTTCGAATAAATGCGCGCGTCGCATCGAAGCTTTCTTTTTTGTTATCCATCGGGTAATCGAAGTACTCAATTGCCATAATCCAAGCGCTCAATAAAAACCATAAAATACCTGCAATCATATTCACGCCCGGGATGAAAAATAAAATCAAAACGCCCAAAAGTCTCGGTAAGTAATAAAGGCCTTTTCGCCCTTCTCGTTTTATTGTGCGCTTTATTTCGTGCAATATTCCTCTCGACTCAGTGGGTAAATGCTCTATAGAAATCATGCGCTCGACTTTCGCGGATAAAAAACTATTAAACGGCGCGCCCATTAAATTGGTTGCTATCGTGAATACATACACAAATAAAAAACTAACCATTAAAAAATAGATCATATCGAAAAAGATTTTGAAAAAATGTAGAGAATGCGGCAGTAATTCGCTCAAGCGTCCGATCCAGTGAAAGCCGATCCAAAGTGCAAGCGTGAAAATTAATGTGTTGATGAGCACAGGAATAATCACATATCGCTTGAGCCCTTTTGTAAACAGTAATTGATATCCGCGCAATAGGTAGGCTGGCCCTAGAAAAATATTGTATCTTGATTTCAGCATGAGAAAACCTCTTCGCCGTAGATTTTTTCGTCATCCCGCTGCTTGACAGTGGATTAAAAAAATAATTATTCTCTCATCTATACTGTCTTCTGAATCTCGCGATCAAATCGCAGGAGAACAAAAATTATCGCGCAGCCTGCCCTCACAAACAAACGATTCATTTTTACAATTCAAAGGTCGGCTAATTTTTCCCGAAAAGTACGAATCGTTTCCGCATAATCTTTCTGGCCAAAAATAGCCGATCCGGCCACAAACACATTAGCGCCCGCTTTCGCAATGTCCGCAATATTTTTTTCAGAAACACCGCCGTCGATGGCTAAATAAACTTCTCGTCCACTTTGATCGATCAATGCTCGCGTTTTTTTAATTTTATCGATCATTCCTGGAATAAATGACTGCCCACCAAATCCGGGATTCACCGTCATGAGCAAAATTAAATCTAATTGCGATAACGTATAATCCAAATAATCAAGCCGTGTTGCGGGATTAAACGCAAGCCCCACCTGGCAACCGAGCTTTTTAATCAGATCAATCGTCCGATCAACATGTTTCGATGCTTCGGGATGAAACGTGATCATCGAAGCACCGGCCTCGACAAACGCTGGAATAATGGCATCGACCGGTTCAATCATCAAATGCACATCCAGCGGTGCTTTGATCCCATAATTGCGCAACGCTTTACAAACGAGTGGCCCCATTGTTAAATTCGGGACGTAATGGTTATCCATCACATCGACATGAATCCAATCGGCGCCGGCTTGCAATACTTTTTCGACCTCTTCGCCTAATCGCGCAAAATCAGCCGATAAAATCGACGGGGCAATTAAATAATTACGCATCGATCTTTTCCTCCTGCTGCTCTTGTCGTCTCAAGACTTCTCCGGCCAATGCTAAATAAGCAATCGCGCCTTGAGATTTTGAATCATACAATAACCCAGGTAAACCATAACTCGGCGCTTCGGCCAGTCGCACGTTGCGCGGGATGACGGTTCTAAATACTTTATCCCCAAAATGGCTGAGCAATTGCTCGGATACTTCGACGGCGAGTCGATTACGCCCGTCATACATCGTCCGCAAAATACCTTCGATCGCTAATTGTGGATTGATGGTTTGTTTCACTTGATCCATCGTATTGATTAAGCTAGATAATCCTTCGAGCGCATAATATTCGCATTGCATTGGAATTAACAACGAATGTGCCGCAACCAGTGCGTTCAACGTTAAAACATTGAGCGACGGTGGACAATCGATCAAGATAAAATCGTACGAAGCAATAATCGGCGCTAACCGCATCTGCAATTTTTTTTCTCGATCAGATTCTTTCAACAACTGAACTTCGGCAAACGTGAGATCGTGATTGGCAGGGATTAAATCATATCCGGCCGACGATGTTTTTTTAATTTCATCGAGAGGTGTCTCGTCGACCAATAATTCCGTCAGGGTTTTTTCGAGGTCGTTTTTATTGATGCCACTACCCATCGTCGCATTACCTTGTGGATCGATGTCGATGAGTAAAACGCGCTTTTTAGTCGCTGCCAATGAGGCGGCTAAATTAACGCTTGTCGTCGTCTTACCGACGCCCCCTTTTTGATTCGCAATTGCAATAATTTTCGCCACAGTGATTTCATCCTTTCTTGATACAAACCAAATGCCTTTCAGCCTCTAAATCAGGGACGTTCAATCGGTGAACCGCCTCAACAACAAACCCGTCCGGCAATGCTGAAAGCTCCTCAGCCGGATAAATGCCTTTCATCGCAAGAAACTTTCCGTCTTCACAGCACAGCTGTTTTGTTGCGCACAGCATAGCATGAATCGATGAAAAAGCACGCGTTACCACGAGGTCAAAACACAGAGCTGGCTGATAACTTTCGGCACGACTATGCACCACTTCAACCTGCTTTAAATTCAATTCTAATTTAACTTGATTTAAAAAACGTGTTTTTTTGCTATTGCTATCCAATAACGTAACTCGCTTATCAGGGAAAACAATCGCGAGTGGAATCCCCGGTAATCCAGCACCACTGCCCACATCAATGATCGACTTGCCGGTAACATAAGGGTTGATCACTAAACTATCGAGCAAATGGTAAATCACCATTTTTTTGGGGTCTGTGATAGCGGTTAAATTATAGGTCTGGTTCCATTTGTGTATAAGGCAAAGATAGCGCGATAAAGCATCGATCGACGACAAGGGATACAACCCTCGATCGAGATATTGCGTCAATAAACTCTGAACAACTTCCAACTTCATACGAATCCCTTATTTGCCATTTTTTTCAAGCCCAGCACACCAGGCTTTCCCTAATTTTTCCCCTACCGTCCAATAATTATTATCCGGCATTGTCAGCATAAAGGGCGCCACTTTTTTGATATCTGGCTTGCCGTTGGTTAAACAAGCTTCTTCAGCATACGCCTTTTTAATAGTCCCTATAAATAATGTGTTGGTCGGTAGATCAATCGATTCTACAACTTCACATTCCATACATAATGGACATTCTTTGATCATTGGCGCGTTTTTTAATTCTCCGTAAAAAGGCTCAAACAATGTCGACTTGTCTTCTTTAAAACCAGAGATCAGTCCACAATAATCTGTTTTGATCATCAGCGGTTCATTTGGAATATTCACGGAAAACGCCCGTTCTTTAAGAATCCCCTGATTGGTGTAATGATGGCGGCCTAGCGCCACAGCGATCATCGGAGGATTGGCGTTTACTCTCGATACCCAACCCACTGCTAAAAAATTTGGTTTCCCTTCAACCATAACGCCCACAATAACCATCGGCATCGGATATAAAAAGGCATTATCTAATTCGATTTTTGGCATAACGAATCTCCTCTATGAATTGTTTATGAAATGCCCGCCGCCCCATAAAGGGCGACCTTTATGATCGCCCTTACGAATTCATCTCACGAAATAATGATCGTGTGAATTTAAATTCCGTCGTAGAGGCACTTCTTTCGTAGGCGCCCCATTAAAATCATCATCACAAAGCGATGAGCGCCTCTCAATCCTCGATAACTAAAACGGGGAAGAATTTTACCCCCTTCGAAGTTATAACCGATAATGCTTTTTCAAATAAATAAGCAACAAAGAAATAGAGACAGGGGTAATACCCGAAATTCGAGAAGCAATACCGATCGTTTCAGGTTTTATTTGAGTTAATTTTTGACACACTTCAGTTGATAATCCACGAATATCTGTATATTGAATAGTCGATGGAATGCGCGTTTCTTCATATCGCTGATGGCGTTCGATATCGATCAACTGGCGATCAATATACCCTGCATATTTGGCTTGAATTTCAATTTGCTCCGCTGCTTGCAAATCATCAATGGAAGGACCCAACCCTTCAATTTCCATCAGATCAAAATAAGTTAATTCCGGACGCTTTAATAAATTGATCAAAGAATATTCTCGCCCGAGGGGTTGATTTAATTTTTGCTCTAATGCCTTTGCTTCTGGCGTTTCAGGTCTTACCCAAGTGCAATTTAGCCGCTGTTGTTCTTGCTGAATGAGGTCTTTTTTTATCATCAGCGCCTGAAAACGCGCTTTATCAATAAGCGCTAACTCGTACCCTTTTTCCATTAACCGCAAATCGGCATTATCCTCACGTAATGTCAGTCGATATTCGGCTCGACTCGTAAACATGCGATAAGGCTCGTTCGTCCCTTTTGTAATTAGATCGTCAATCATCACGCCGATATATGCTTCATCGCGACGCGGCGTCCAAGGTTCTTTTCCAAACACGCCTCGGGCTGCATTAAGTCCCGCAATTAACCCTTGCGCCGCTGCTTCTTCATAGCCAGTCGTTCCATTGATTTGCCCGGCGAAAAACAAACCGGCCATCGCTTTTGTTTCGAGCGAGCGTTTTAAATCTCTCGGATCAAAAAAGTCATATTCAATCGCATAGCCCGGCCGAGTGATATAGGCTTGCTCCAAACCAACGATTGAATGAATAAAATCAACCTGCACATCAAACGGCAAGCTGGTTGAAATGCCGTTCGGATAAACTTCATACGTATTTAACCCTTCTGGCTCAATAAAAACCTGATGACTTGATTTGTCTGAAAAACGAACGACTTTATCTTCAATTGACGGGCAATATCGGGGACCGATCCCTTCGATATCGCCACGAAATAACGGGGAACGATCGAGCGCTTGTCGAATAATGTCATGGGTTTTTTCTTGCGTGTGCGTGATGTGGCAACAAACCTGCTCGGGATGCTCTTCAACTTTACCCGAAAAAGAAAATACGGGTGTGGGATTATCGCCTGGCTGAATTTGCATTTTGCTGTAATCAATCGTTCGACCATCGATTCTTGCTGGCGTCCCGGTTTTGAGTCGTCCGACACGAAATGGCAATTGACGTAAATAATCCGCCAAGCGAATCGATGGCATTTCGCCGATTCTACCGGCTGCATAGTTTTGAAGTCCTACATGAACTTTTCCATTCAAAAAAGTCCCCACCGTCAATACCACTGCTTGACTATAAAATCTTAATCCGGTTTTGGTGATAACACCGCGAGCTTGACCATTTTCTACAATTAACTCATCGACCGCTTCCTGAAAAACGCTTAAATTGGGTTGTTGCTCAATGGCCGCACGAATCGCTTTTTTATAGAGAACGCGGTCTGTTTGTGCGCGCGTCGATCGAACCGCCGGACCTTTGCTCGCATT
>MGXH01000040.1 GCA_001801305.1 Gammaproteobacteria bacterium GWE2_42_36 | reverse complement strand
TATTTAGTCGAGACAGCACCCGCTGCAATGCGCGGTAGAAGTATAACGGCCTTTCAGTTATTTTTAACGGGTGGTATTTTATTGGCCTATTTGATTAACCTTATCTTTGCACCATCAGGCAATTGGCATGCCATGTTTATGTGTGCCATGATTCCAGGTTTATTGTTATTGATCAGCATGTATTACGCACCCGAATCGCCGCGTTGGCTATATTTAAAAGGCCACGTCGAACGCGCTAAAAATGTTTTGTTGTCGAGCCGCTCAAAAACAGAAGCGGAACATGATTTGACGCGCATGAAAGCCGTTGCTAAGGTTGATGTGTATTCCGGCGCGCGTTGGCAGAAACATTATTTATTACCGCTCGTCATTACCTTTACTGTAGCTTGTTTAGCGCAGTTAACCGGGATCAATTCCATTTTACAATTCGCGGCTATGATTTTGGAGCATGCTGGCTTAAGCTCAAATGTCACTTCGATTTTAGGTACTGTCACCGTGGGATTGATTAATTTTCTCATGACAGCGGTTGCGCTGATGCTGGTCGATAAAGTGGGGCGAAGACCTTTGTTGATTTTAGGCACATCGGGCGTTGTTGCGGCGATGTTTTTATTGGGGCTTGTGAATCTCGTCTTGGATGCCGGAACATTACGCGGCTATTTAACGTTAGCCGGATTGGTTTTGTACATTCTCTTTTTCGCCGTAGGACCTGGCGTGGTCATTTGGCTGATTTTATCGGAGCTGATGCCGATGTCGATTCGAGGTAAATCGATGTCTGTCGCTTTATTTTTGAATTCTCTGACGTCCACTTTATTTGCGGGTGTTTTTATGACATTGGCTCATTGGATTGGTTATACCGGCATTTTTTGGCTATGTAGCGGATCGACGATGATCTATTTGTTTATGGCAATTTATTGCATTCCAGAAACTAAAAATCGCTCGCTCGAGGAAATTGAACAATACTTTATGAAAAAGGTAAAGGGCTCATAAAAATGAAAAGAAATTTATATATTGGCATCGATGGCGGTGCAACAAAAACAAAAGTTCGCATTGAAGATGCCGATGGTTGTTTACTCACTGAAGCGCAATCAGGGCCAGGAACAATACGAACGAATGTCAGTAAAGCTTGGTATGCGATTATCGACGGTATTCAGACAGCACTACATAAAATCGATTTAGATCTTTATGATCAAACGCATCATTATCATGTCGGACTTGGATTAGCGGGGACTGAAGTCGCTGAATCTTGTGAAGAATTTTTATCTCAAGCCCATCCTTTTGCGAGTATTGCTTTAAAGTCAGATGCTTATACCGCGTGTTTAGGAGCGCATCAGGGTAAAGAGGGCGGTATTATTATTATCGGGACGGGGACCATCGGCTTGAAAATTGAAAAAGGCGTCGTGACGACAGTGGGTGGTTGGGGATTTCCGCATGATGATGAAGGTAGCGGTGCGTGGTTAGGGATGGAAGCAATCCGCTTAACGCTAGAATCGATCGATCATCGACGTGAACCCTCTGATTTTTCTAAAGCAATTTTTCGACATTTTAAAAAAGATTTAGACCATATGGTCACGTGGTCGAACCAAGCCTTGCCTACCCATTTTGCGGAATTAGCGCCGATCGTCGTGGAGTATGTAAAACGAAAAAATCCCGATGCAATTCACTTAGTTGAAAGAGCTGGGGTAGCCATTGCGCGAACTTATGATGCGCTAGTAAAACAGTCGACTTTACCCAAGTTGCCAGTCAGTTTGTTGGGCGGATTGTCGCACTCTATTGAACCTTGGCTGCCAAAGCGTATTCGAACACGCTGCAAACCACCGCAAGGCGATGCGACACAAGGGGCTATTTTAATGATTAAAAAAAGTGAAGGATTTATCGTATGATGACAGTTTTAATGGGGCTAGAAACGAAAGAAACACCGGATAGAATTGCCGAGCAATTGCGGAATAATCGATCATTGTTGCAAAAAATTGTGCAACGATTAACTGAATTTGACCCCGCGTTTGTCATGATGATCGGGCGAGGAAGTTCAGATCATGCCGCGTTATATGGTAAATATTTATTTGAAACACAGCTGGGTTTGCCGACTGTTTCTGCTGCGCCTTCTGTGTGTACATTATACAAAAGTTCGCTGAAATTGAAACGTAGTTTAACTATCGGTATTTCTCAATCCGGTCAAAGCCCCGATATTTGTGCGATGATGAAACATGCTCGCGAACAAGGCGCGTTTACGATCGCTATTGTGAATGATGTCGATTCGCCCTTAGCACAATTAGCTGAGTATGTCTTGCCGATTTTAGTGGGACAAGAAAAAGCCGTCGCCGCTACCAAAAGTTATATTGGTTCACTGACTAATTGTTTGCATCTGATTGCTTGTTGGAAACAGGATCGGGCTTTATTAGAAGCACTGGATCAATTGCCGGATCGACTCACACAAGCGTTGAAAGCGGATTGGGCTGCCTTTATTGATGTATTTAAAATGATTAACCGCGCTTTTGTGATTGGTCGAGGATATGGTTTTCCGATTGCACAAGAAGCCGCTTTGAAGTTTAAAGAAACGTCTAAAATTCAGGCAGAAGCGTTCAGCAGCGCGGAAGTGTTGCATGGACCTTTTGCGTTGATGCAGGAAGATTATCCCGCTTTATTGTTTACGCAAAATGATGCAGCGCTTTCGAGTGTCATTGAAGTCTCGAGAAAAATGACGGCATTAAATGGGGAAACCTGTTTGATCTTGCCGCGAAATTTAATGGATCGCTATACCTCTGAGAAAGTCGCCAAACATATTTTACCGTTGCCGGATTCTTTACATCCATTATGCGATGGTGTGGTTGCAATCGAAGCATTTTATCGCGCACTCGTTGATTTGGCGGTCAAACGTGGTTTTAATCCCGATCAACCCAATCACCTGACCAAGGTGACGGAAACATTTTAATGAACAATTCGTGGATGATCAGCGGCCCCTGTTTGTATACGGAGGTCGGTCGCATTGAGCAGGGATCGATTGTAATCCATCAAGGGAAAATTGCTGCGCTATCGCCTGCCATGCCGTCAGCGAATATTCAATGCTATACTTTCCCTGCGAATTATCATCTCATTCCTGGTCTGATCGATTTTCATGTGCATGGGGCAGCCGGCGCTGATTCAATGGATATAGACGAAGGGGCCTTTAACATTTTGCGTCAAGCATTGGTGCAAGAAGGCGTGACGAGTTATTTAGCCACCATTACGACAGCATCAAAAGAAAAAATCGAATTAATTATTGATCATTTAACTCATTGCATTAAAGAACAAGATCAATTTTCAGGGGCAACCTGTTTAGGTTTGTATTTGGAAGGGCCTTTTATCTCATCCAAACGTGCAGGGGCATTGAAGCCAGAGTTTTTTTTAGAACCCGACTTCGCGTTATTATCTGTCTGGTGTAATTTGGCAAAAGGACTGATCAAAGTCATGACCTTTGCACCTGAGCTTCCACAGGCCGATGAACTATTCCGATTTTTAACAGATCATCAGGTGATTGCGTCGATAGGGCATACCGATGCGGCTTTTGAAATCACTCAAAAAATGTTGGATTTAGGTTGCGATCATGCGACGCATTTATTTAATGCGATGCCGCCGATTCATCATCGAGCACCCGGCGCGGTGACTGCATTATTGCTTGATGAAAGAGCGTGCGTTGAAGTTATCGCCGATGGGATTCATCTACATCCCGCGATTGTAAAGTTGATTTTTAAATTAAAAGGGAAAGATCGCGTGATCGGTATTACCGATGCGATGCGAGCAAAGTATTTGACGGATGGCGAATATGAATTAGGTGGACAAAATGTACACGTTAAAAATAATCGTGCAATACTAAACGATGGTACATTAGCTGGCAGTACACTCAAAATGAATGAAGCCTTTCGGAATATGATTGCTTGGACGAGGTGTTCGATCGAGGAGGCAATAGCGATGTATTCTGGAAATTCAGCGAAACGGTTGGGATTGTATGATCAGATCGGTAGTTTGCAGGTAGGAAAAGAGGCTGATTTCGTTGTGATGGATTCAGATTTTAATGTGATGATGACGGTGTGCAAAGGAAATGTTTGTTATCGACGAGAAGACGGATAATTTTTTATGAAAAAAATTGCGAAATAGGTTTGATGCGCTAAACTTTATGATATTTATTTAATAATAGCGTTCCGCAGAACCCAGAAAAAATTTAACATTAAGAATAATAAAAATGACTATTACTATTACGATGCAAGATAATTGCCACCTTTGTTTTCGTTTAAATTCTTCGTCAGATGTTTTGGGAACTCAAGAGTTTAATCTTCTAAAAGATTGGCTTGAGCGAAACAATGTGCGTTTTACTCAGCAGAAAGAAGACATTTCCAAAATTGTGGTGAATTTGAGCGAGGCTAGTGTTGGTGGGCAATTTCGCTATCAGGACATTAAAACGTTTTTATCAACTGATCGTTACAGGACTGGTGAATCGCCTTACCAATGGGATCTTATTCAAGTAACTTTTGACAATGGAATTCAAGTGTCGGTCAGCTCAGAATCTTTATTGTCACAATATTTTATGGCGCGATCTGAAATATGGTCGAAGGTGAAAGAAATTTTTAAACGACAATTCTTAATTAAAATGATCGCTGAAGGTTTTAGTTTTTTCCCATCGAATAGCGAATTTGCTTCGATGGCATTGCAATCGTATTTCTATGCAAAACAGGCTGTTGAGAAACCTCAAGCGATACAATGCTATTTTTTCCCGGTAATACCGCGTTTAACTGAGAAACAGCAAGGTATTTTTAATGCGATTTCTGTTTCCGATATTTGTTTTCAATTAGAAGATTACACTATGCGAGCCACAAGGCTTTCCGAGACGGATAAAAAACAAAAGAAAATAGCGTTGGGCAAAACAATAAGAGCAAAATTGATTCATGCAAGGGATGAGATGACTCAAGCTCCCATGTTGGCGTACAGATAAAATTCATAAAATCTCTCCCAGCCTTTTATTTTTTCTATTACAATTATTTTCATCTTAATCACAAGGTAATTTTATGTCTTCTACTTTCACCGAAACCGATCGTTATTTCATGCAGCGCGCATATGAGTTAGCGTGTTTAGCGGAAACGCATAACGAAGTCCCGATTGGTTCAATCGTCGTTTCTGAGGGGAAAATCGTCGGCGAAGGATTTAATAATTCCATTGGTGAACACGATCCAACCGCGCATGCTGAATTAATTG
>MGXH01000039.1 GCA_001801305.1 Gammaproteobacteria bacterium GWE2_42_36 | reverse complement strand
TCCACATCCGCTAACTGCGCTTTCAATTCTTTTTTCGTCGGCAAATATAATCGATACTGACTCGCAAAAATTTGTCCGTTGTCTTTTGGTAAGGTAATTTCTACCAAGCTGCTATTCTTGTCTTTACATAAGACAATACCAATTGTCGGATTTTCGTCTTTGCTTTTCACAAAGCGATCATAATAATTGACGTACATTTGCATCTGCCCTAAATCCTGATGTTTTAATTTACCGATTTTTAAATCGATCAACACAAAACACTTCAATAATCGATTATAAAACACTAAATCTACAAAAAAGTGTTCTTCATCAAATGTAAAGCGCTGTTGCCTGCCAATAAAAGCAAATCCTTTACCCAGCTCCAGTAAAAAATGTTCAATCTTATCGATGATGGCCTCCTCTAGCTCCGTTTCAGAATATTTTTGGGATGCTTCGAGCCCTAAAAATTCCAAAACATACGGGTCTTTAACCATGTCTTCTGGCTTTTCAGGAGAATGATATTTTTTGAGATTGTCGACCAGCACACCTTTTTTGTCTTTACTCAATACGATTCTTTCATAGAGCGAAGAGTCAAATTGCCGCTTGAGCTCTCTTAATGACCAATTATTTTGAGTCGCTTCAGTTTCGTAAAAATTGCGTTCGGTTTCGCTTAGTCTCATTAAAAAGAGATAATGCGACCAACTCAAAGTAAATTGTCGAGAAGTTGTCTTTGAAACAGCAGACAGCGCCTTCCCTTTTGGAGATTTAACAGACAGTGTCTGTTGTTTTTGATAAGCAAGATAAAACGCTCTCATTTGCTGTAAATTTGTTACTGAAAAACCCTTTCCAAATTCATGGGTTAACTGATCACTCAATTGCTTAAGCGTTGCCTCGCCATACTCTGCTTTGATATTGCCTTTTTGCTCATGTTCAACAATCAATCGACCAATTTCAAAATAGGTAACGACCATCGTCGTATTAACCGTTTTAATCACATGCGTTCTTGCCTGATCGAGCAATGATTTGATTTCGTTAAACAAAGTGTCTTTTACGGCCAATTTCATATAAAGCTATGCCCCTGTTATTGCTTTCTTTACTTTATTAAGGTCATCAAGATAATAAATGCGGTAATTATTCATCGGATGCCGTTTGGTTTTGAGCTTTCCGGCTTTATCCCAGCGCCTAAGGGTATCTTTACTGACATGCAAAACCGCAGCAGCTTCTTTGATGGTAATAAATGGTTGGTCTCGTTTCATAAGCATGGGCAACATTATGCGTCTGCGCTCCTTAAAAGTAAACGGATTATGCGATTTTTATTAAAAGCTGATCGTAGTTGCTGATTTGTAAATATTACATCGTCACGGCAATGAGTTCGCAACTTACCCAACCAGGGGGAATTTCCAGACTCCTTCCCTTTCATCATCGCCTCAAACGGGCTATACAGCGTCAAATCAAGCTTTCCGCCCTGATAGGTCGAGTTCGATACTAGCAATCTGATGGCTCTTTCCCAAATGAGAGGGCGCTATCCAAATCGCGCGGGAATTGCTGATTTATGGATAATTTATTATCTTTATTTCATATTTTCATGATAAACTAGGCGGTAGATTTCATCTAAATTATTGTCATGCTGTACCCGTTTAAGGAGACTATCAGGTGAGCAAAAAACGGATTTTTTGGCTATTATTAATGGGGTGTGTTACTAACGTTGGGTTTTGTAATGCGATAAACCCGTTAAGTATATTCTATGCTAAGGGTTGGTTTGTCGGGGCTTCTGCTGGTTTGGTATGGCCGCAATTAGGTGAAAGTAACACGAGTGTTTTAAATGGTAATGACGCGCAAGCGCCTTATAATTCCGATTTATATTCAATTGATAAAACGCCTGGCTCTACTAACGATTGGTCGCTCTACGCGGGTTATCGCTGGGATAGATCTCAGCAAATACTCCCTCATTATAGTGTTGCTTTACGCTACGAACATCTCTCTAGATTTAAAATTGAAGGGACCGTCGATCAATATTCTTTGCCCGATTTTGTAAATTATAACTACCACCTTTATGGTTCTTCAAACATATTTTCCGCACAAGGGAAAGTAGATCTTTATGACTTTCATTCGTTTGACCCTTATTTAACTTTAGGACTAGGCACAGCCAACACAACCGTTGAGGGATACAAAGAGTCACCGTATAGCGGCATTGATGCGCGCATTAGCCCCGGCTATCAGAACAACTCAGCCTCTCATTTTACTTATAGTTTGGGATTAGGCTTGGATTATTTCATCACATCAAAAATCACCGCATCGCTGGGATATGAATATGCCGATTTAGGAAACGTTAAAAGCGGTGATGGAACTTCAACTTGGTCGGGTAGTTCGCTATCGTTTGGTAGATTAACGACCAATACTGTTTTACTCAGTGTATTTTATCAGTTGACATAATTTTGTAGGAAGGAGAATTATGAAGATGTGTAATTTAAAAAAAGTATATTCTATTATCATCGGAAGTTTATTGCTAATTGGCAGTTCCATTGTTGTAGCTGCAACAAATCCAGTCGCTTATTCCCTTACCCCGAGTACAGGACTTCCGGCGACTATTACCGTGGGAAATACGTATGTGGTACGTTACACATTCACTAATCAATTACCCTTTAATTTAACTATTAGCAATGTCTCTCGTTCTATGACAGGCGCCAGTTTTTCGGTAGGCGATGCCTGTAGCGGACACACATTGGCCGGAGGCGCTTCGTGTCCAGTAACCATAACGTGTAAGCCAACACGTGCAGGGGTAGCCAGCATGCAGTTAACCTTACACTATGACAAAAATGTTGTGCCTTTGCCCACTTTATCAAGCACAGTGCAATCGGGCGATACTGCAGAAATCTCGGGTGCAGTATCCGAGCCCTTACCAACAGAGGCTAGTGTTGGAACAGGATATCCAGTAACCTTTAGATTTACAAATATTGGCAGTTCTGCGGTTACGGCATCTGCAGTAACCCTCACGGGTAATACAGGTGCTTTTGTGCAAACACAAAATAATTGTTCGAGCGCAATAAGCGCATCGAATTATTGTACAGTATCGGGTACTTTTACGCCCGTCGTTACTGGATCCACTTCTATAGGCGTTACTTATGCTTATAATGGCGGTACGCAATCTGTCCCATTAACCACTCAAACCTATGCGATTAACAGTGGTTCATGTGCTTCAGTGACGGGATTAACGCCACTTGAATTACCGGCGCAAACTTATACTTATGGAGATAATGTAGTCGAGTTTCAGTTTGCGAATCATTGTTCTACTGCTTCAGCAGTGCTTGGGACAGTCTCATTAAGCGCACCCAATACCAGTAATGCTATGCTGCAAGAGAAGCATAAACGCCATCAGTTAGGCGCAAGTAATGACAGCTCTGTGCTAACAAAAGGCGATGATACTTGTTCTGGTCAAACGCTAGCAGCTAATGGCTCCTGCACAGTTTATGCTTCATTCATACCAGGCTCAACTACGGGCGCAACACAGGTAGAAGCAAAAATTAACTACACAGAGTCATCACAATCCAAAACAGCTATTGCAGCCACCACCTCTACGATTAATGCAAACAATACAACAGCCCGAATGATTACTGTTGTTAATCAATGTTCGGTTCCCATATGGATGACTTTTAATGCCGGCGCTTATGGAAGTCAATCAGGTTGTACGACCAACCCATCTTTATGTCCGTCAGGAACCACTTGCAATACCAGTGCTGCAGCAGGCGCTGGATTATGTTATTGGAGCAATCCAACGCAGGGCGTGAATCAAGACGGTAAATTATTGGCAGCAGTACCCAATCAACCCCCTTCAACAATGAATATTACTATTCCTGAGACGAGCATAGGTAATGTAATTTATAACGCAGGCATTATGCCTCGTTTAGGTTGTTCAGGGACAGGGACGGGTATATCCTGCAAAATTAATGCTTGTACAGCAGGATCAGATGGTATGTGTCTGCCAGGCGATGGACCAAGCACAACGCCAGTCGCATTTAATGCCGTCGAATTTACTTTTAATCAAACAAATGGTGATGGCGTTTATAACAATCAAATCATTGATGGCGTTACAGTCCCTATGGAAATGAAAGGACGAGGATCTTTCTCAACAGGGGCGGCCCCTTATGATAATTGTTCGGCAACAGGCGCTATTATCCAACCTTCGACAGGATCAGCGACAACTCAGCTGGGTAGTTGTAGTTTTAGCTTTAGTCCACCCAACGATGCTACGAATTATCGCTATGTTTACTTGAGTAATCCATCAAGTCCAACCTATTGCGATACCGATTCTGATTGCTCAGGTGGAGAAGTGTGTGGCTTAGCTTATGATTCCCTGAATAAAATCGATAAAGCTTGTGGGTTGCTAGAGGGTTATACATCAGTTAATAAGGGAGTCTGCTCACAAGGAAAAACAAATTTCGGTCAGAGCAAGTCAATGGCATCGCCAGCTTTTGGTACCTATATTTATGACACCGTGTTCTCTTGTGATACTTCTTACGGTGGCTATACAAATACGAATCTTTATGCTTGTAGTGGGTCGTTATCTAACTCCTCTTGTTATAATAGCGCAAGCCCATGCTGTGGTTGTGCTGATTGGTGGACATCAGCGGGCGGTTCGCTGATAGTTCCAACCTCAACAGTCGTTTGCCCAACGACTAATAGTAATTGGAATACAGCAGCGCAACCTAACGTCCAATGGGTGAAATCTGCTTGCCCTACGAGTTATGCTTATCAGTACGATGATAAATCTTCTAGTTTTACTTGTTCTGTAATGAACGGTAGTAACGTGGTTACAAACTATCAGGTAACGTTTTGTCCAGGTGGAAAAGAAACGTCAACAATCACCCCATAGAGCTATAGTCAGATGATGGCCTTCACTTATCACGCGGTGAAAGTGAAGGCTTGCCCCTTTTTCCGAGACATGATTCCTTAACACCTATTTTTCTATTTCAACCTAAGTTCGGGATAACGGAAGACAAGCAAGAGATTGGATTGGCGTTATTGTTTTCGCTCATGAGTCGGGCTTTGTTATCCCGCGCCTTACGCTCCGTCATCACACACCTTGTTCGATAACGCACTTTCTTATGCCGAACTCAGGTTACTTATAATAGAGAGCCAATTCCAAAATTCCAGACTCTTACCAAAAATTTTTAAATCCCTAAGCGCGTCTCTGAATAAGCTTCATCTTTCGATTCACTTTTAACTTTTAATCCGGTAGGTACGCTCCCGTCGTATAGATGTTCCTTGGGTCCCAAGACATCCAAGAGTTCAAACCGGCATCATAGGTTGCTTGAATCTGTGCCCGGATCATCAGCGCATCATAAATCGCTCCCAGATTAAAATCTTGAATCCATGGACGGATTTTGGCCGGATCAGAATCGGCGGCAATAGCGCGCGATACCGCCATATCCATATTATATTTAACAATCTTGTAAGGCACTATTGCCGGTTGTTTGTAGCCATGATAGCCAGGCGGGTAATGCGATGGATAAACCATCAGCGTGACAAAATCAAAATAAGGCAGTGCATTTTCCAATATCTGACCGATCCCCAGATCATCATAATTGGTGCTGGCCATCCCAAACAAATCAACGGAAATCGGAATGCCCAGATCTTTTGTCCGTTCGTGAATCCCGCGGAAAAAATCTTTGACCGCGTCAGCCTTGGTTTCTTCCGACGAATCAAAATAGGTATAAGCAATATCACTCATATTGCCGTCGGACGGGAAACGAACATAATCAAAATTTATCTCATCAAAACCGATCTTTTCCGCTTCTTCAGCCAAAGCGGCGACATAATCCCAAACCGGCGTGGCTTTTACCTCCAGCCAGGTTATTCCTTTTCGATCCCGCCAGACTGCTCCATCAGAAGCTCGTTTGACTGCCCATTCCGGATGTTTTTTTACCAAATCAGGATCTTGAAAAACCGCTATACGAGCGATAGCGTAAATATCATTTCGATGCAAGAAAGCGACAAAGTCTTTCATATCCGAAGCGCGGCAACGGGCGGTGGCATAAGCTTTCGCAAACAAAGGATTATCGGTCTTGATTGCAACTTTACCCGTTTCATCTTTAATATTGATAACGATCGCATTGATCTCCGTATCTTGCGCTAACTTGACCAATCTGGCACGTAGACGTTTATTGCCAGCAATGCACTGCGTCATGTAAATAGACTTAACCGCCTTGGGCGTTTTGAGGTGGGTAATCGGAGAAGTAGTCGTGTCTGGGATGGTGGAATCAACAATATTTTCGCTTTCATTTTCATCAACTGCTAAATTGGCAAAAGCGGGCGGGATCACAAAAGCAAATAAGAAAAACAAAACAACGGCGCCGGCAAAAACAAAAACTGAAATTTTTTGAAAGTTTTTATTTATCATCTAAATAATATCAAACCTGTTTTGTAAAATTGAATTTTCTCATTCCTCATAAAAAAATCCCCAGGTAAACAATCAAGTACTCACCTAGGATAGCTTAATCGTTGCCGCTATCATAATGAAAAAAGGTTCTATGTTGTTCTTAGTTTTATTGGAATCCAAAACACAATGACAATTGGAACAACCTTATGAAGACCAAAAATCTGGCCTTCATAAATGACAATGATTTTGAAAAGGATAACATTTCCTTTTCGAGTGATTTGCCCGCTGCTACTGGATCAAACGAATCACAAACGAAACCGCAAAGAGCACTAAAAAAATAATAAAAATAATCTTCGCAATACCCGCGGCCTGCGCTGCTATTCCAGTAAAGCCAAAAATTCCTGCCACAATAGCAACAAGTAAAAAAATGAGTGTCCATGCCAACATAATTTAATTCCTCTTTAAAAAAACAAAATCAGCTACAATTAATTCAATAGCCGTATATTACGCTGCCACATATCTCACAAAAAAGCCAACCCATTTTCACTAAAATGATAATAATCTTTAGGTTATAGCTAAAAATTATTTTCCAAACTCCTGTCATCATCTCCTCAAACAAACTATAAAGTCTGCCCTTCAAGTGACCTAATGGGCCGACCCTAAGGATGCCTCGAATTCACCCAACTGTTTTTCTAACTTCCATTGCAATTGTGCTTTTTGACTAGTCGATAAAAACTGTTTGCAAGACAGTGAAGGATTATCATTCCCCAGCTTATCGTGCTGACATGCTTCAACAGGAATATATTGATCTAAATCTCGCCATAAGTTTTCTCCCGGTAAAAAGCTATATGCCAGACTGTTTCTAACAAAGCTTTTTAAAACTGAATAGGGGAAATGATAAGTCGTTTCAGCGCGATAAAACTCATGAACCAAATCAGTTCTTAATACCCCTTCATCGTCTGTCGATAAGGCAACCGGTACATGATATTTAAGATAAAGCGGTAATGGATGCGCTTTGCCTTGTACCCCTAAAATAGTGGCGTTACTGGTTAAATTAATTTCGACCAAGATATGTTTTTTCGCCATTTCCGTTAATACATCACGGGCATTTTTTTCATACACAATATCAACACCGTGACCAATACGATCTGCATGCGCAATGTTGATCGCATGATCAATATGAAAAGTTAAATCGTGCGGCGCGACCAATCCCGGCGCCAATTCTCCTGCATGAAGTGAATAGTGAACCATCGGATATAACGTATGCAGGAACGCAATAATCTGCATTTCTAAATCATAATTTTTAATTGAGTAATAACCGTCTTCTTGTTGCACGATGTTAACGCCAACAATAGAGGGATTGCTTTTCGCTGCTTCAAAACCTGCGAGAACTTGGGCAAAAAATTGATTGATTGGTTGATTCCGCATCACTTGATATAAAAATCTAACCGTAACCTGGCATCCTGGCTGCGCCTGCTGAGTAGCACATTGTAAATTGTTCCTTAAATTTTTAAGGTAGTCGTTCGATTCATTCGAAATGAATTGAATAGCAGCTTGAAAATGAGGGTCTGATAGCAACAGTTGACGTTGCTTAGCAAAGTCATTGGTCCATGCTTTGCTACTATAAACATCAGCGAATCGATCCTCATCAAAAGTTTCCATCAATTCCAAATAAATTTCATTTTCCATTGCGGCTCGAGACACGATCGACTGAAATGCTTTATCTCGATTAGCCAGATACAAAGGATAAAATTTAAAAAATGTCGCGAAAAAATGATCGTGACATCGCCCCTCTTGGGTATCACAGTGGCGCGTTGACCAAGCATCGATGAGTGAATTTCTTAAATCTTCATCATTGATCATGTTAGCAAGGGGAATATCAGTCGGCGCACTGTGGGCCGGCTTTATAGAAAGTGATTGCGCATCAATCTCAAAAGGCTGCTGTACACTGAACGTCAACAAATCTTCTGCGTATATGGCACCGCCTAAATGATTATGTAAATCGCCCCCTTTCGGCATTTGAGTTAAAAAGGCCATCAATTGAATCGGATCGTTTTTTATGCTCTCAAAATACTGATCGGGATTCAGCGGCACTCCCTGCGCAATCGCATAACCACAAAACAACAGCAATGAGAATAAAACCAACTTGATTTTCATGAAAGGCTCCAGCCAATTATTTTACAGAGTTAAAAGATACATTTTATCTGCCAAAAAATATTCGATACGGTTTTAATCTTACAAGAGAAATCATTTTGCTGTCCAACTTCTTTTCCCTTGCTGAGTAAAATAACGAACTTTCAGCTTTGATATCTTGATTGATACTTTCAACAGCGCTCTGCTCATGCTGCAAAAACGCTAAGCGACAAATAAAATCATCGCGGACAAATAAAATACCCATTGCCCGACAAAGAGAAAAGCTTGATACTTTCGCTTTAAATAGAAGGCGCTAGCGACATGAGCCCCACCCAAACAACTTCGACGTCATATCAACACAACCGAGTGATTAGAATATTCGAAATCGCACGCAATACTTGCGCGGCCCTGGGATTTTATTTCGCGTACCAGCATTACTTTCAACAGGAATATCTAGCCGCATTACACAGCTTAATCCTGTTATTGGCAATCCCTTTAGCGGGCCTAACGGGATTAGAATCGATTTTATTCTCTGATGCCACAGCGAGATCAAAAGGCTGGGCAATCGGCAGCCCCTACCAAATTCAATCCGGCATGAATAACTTAGCGATCGCTATCACGGCTACCATGATTTTATTTTTCAAATGGGATCAATATGCCGAATTATCTATTTTATACGTCACCTTAATATTTTTTTCATTATCAGCGATCAATCATGCGATCTCTTTTTTCAAACAACCTCACAAAAAAATCATTCATCTAACGCGGCTGATTTTTTCGAGTTTGATGATCGTTGCTGCATTACCGATCATTCTAAAAATCATATAATGCTCGATGAATATTTTTCTTTTAGATCACGACATCAAAAAATGCGCTCGCTATCATTGCGACAAACATGTCATCAAAATGATTTTGGAATATGCGCAAATACTTTGTACCGTATGCAATCTTAACGGCATTCAAACGCCTTATCGTCCGACGCATAAAAATCATCCCTGTGTGCAATGGGCCAATACTTCGATTGAAAATTGGCAATGGCTGAAAAAATTAGCCCTGGCATTAAATCGAGAATATCGATATCGCTACAATCATCAATGTGACCATGCATCAGCAACCGTGATTAAAACACTTCAAAAACCGCTCTTACCTCATCTCGGATTAACTGAATTTCCCCAAGTCATGCCCGAACAATTTCAAATTAAAGACAATCCTGTAGAAGCGTATCACGATTATTATGTACAAATAAAACGACCTTTTGCGACATGGACGAAAAGAAAACCACCCAACTGGTGGCGATAATCTCTTCCCCACCTATTCTTACTGATTAAAAATATTTATGTACGCTTTATACACATAAGATTGACCATATTTTTTATCTTGGTCTTTAGGCTCCAAAATACCTAAATTCACAAAACGATCAATCACGCGCTGCGCGCCTGCTTTTGTAAACTTCATCCACCTCTGAACGACAGCGGTATTGACGATCGGCTGGCCATACAATTTTGGCAAAATAACAGTCGCGCTCTCGGCAGCACGTTTTCCCAAGGTTTGTATCCTTTGACGATCTTGTTCTCGTAACAGAGTCACTTTTTCAACGATCTCAATCGCTTCTTGTGCGATTTCAATAATACCGTCCAGAAAAAAATCAACCCACGCCTCAACGTGCCCATGGTGATAGCTTAAAAGTCTTTCGTAATAAAGCGTTTGATGCTGCTTGAAAAAAGAAGATAAAAACAAAACGGGTTTTTCTAAAAAACCTTCTTGCCATAAATAAAACGTAATCAACATTCTACCCGTTCGACCATTCCCATCTAAAAACGGATGAATGGTTTCAAACTGCGCATGCAGAAGGCCTGCCTTGATTAGCGTCAACATGGAATCGTTCGCATGCAAATACTTTTCAAGATCATTGAGTGCATCCTTCATGGCATGCACAGGCGGCGGAACAAATTGTGCATTATCGGGTCGCAGTCCACCAATCCAATTTTGACTCTGACGAAATTCACCCGGATCCGAAAAATGTGTCGCCCTCGCCTGATCCATTAACTTTGCATGCAACTCTCGTATAAAGCGAAGAGATAATGGAAATTCATCCACGGTAACGCGACGCATGCCATACTTCAGTGCTTTAATATAGTGCAAGATATCATCCACATCAGCCGGAATGTTGGCATTAATCTTTGCTTCTGCCTCGATGGCATCAATCATAGTTGCCCGCGTCCCTTCAATTTGACTCGAAGAAGCTGCGTCTTTCCGCAAATACATCAATAAAAAGAAATCAATATCCGGTAATAACTGGGTAATACCATCAAGCTTTCCCAACAAGCGAGCGGCCTGATCATTCTTCTTCAGAATAGCCGAACTGAAGCTAAATCCTCCTTTTGGCGGAAAAGGATTGGGGATAAAAGCCTTAAAGCCTTGCGGTTGCTGAACTCTTTTACCTATTTCAACGGTTGTCATAGTTTGTATCCATCTTTTTCAGAATAGATACAAAGCATGACAGTTTGTATGCATTCTGGCAACACATACATACAAACTGCGATGGTTTGTATGCATTCAATCAGCCGATGATACAGACTTTAGAATAACGAATTGGCTTATTTAAGCATAAATCCCTTCCAATTCATGTAGCGTTAATTTTTCTTTTGCGGCTTGATCATAAGTTCGCACGATATTACCTTGCGACAAAACTACAATACGTGATCCATACTGCAATGCAAGCTCCAAATTATGTGTTGTCAAAACACACGTCAGTTGATGCGTTTCAATCGCGGCTTGAGTTAACATCATTAACCGTTCTGCCGATTGTGGATCTAGCGCGCTGGTATGTTCATCGAGCAATAAAATTTTGGGTGGATGAAAAATTTTCAGCGCGAGCACTAAAGCTTGTTTTTCTCCGCCCGATAAAAAATCCGCTGCGATATCTAATTTCATCGGCAAATGACGGTTAAATTTCGCCAAATAGGTTTTGAAAAAATCACGCGTGCTGCCATGTCGTTTCTGACGATTTTTGCCATCAGCAATCAAACAATTTTCAAATACAGTCAATGAGCAAAAAAGTGATTGTTGATAATCTTGCGTCAATCGCACGATCGGTTGTTGTTTAAACTGCCGGCCATACTGTGATCGAGCCATCTCATCAAACTGGATATCACCACGGGTTGGCTGATCAACGCCATCGATTAACTTGAGCAAAGAACTTTTTCCTGATCCATTACTGCCGAGCAAAATAACAAACTCGCCAGATTCAATCGATAGATCGATATGATTTAAAATGGGCACTGATCGATTGGGTACTGTAAAAACAAGCTTTTTTATTGAAATCGCAGTCATACGTTAATCCTCCCTCGCAATGAAACGCTCGCCATGCGTAAACAAAAAATTAACGCGCCGCCTAAAATCATTTTCAGATAAAGTGGATTCACGTCAAAACGCAGCAGCGTGTTCATCAGAAAAAAATAAAGGGTAATCCCCATCAGACTGGCCAACAAATCGATCATCAACTGATATCGAAGAAAAATCTTTTTCCCTCGAATGTGTTGAACGAGTTGCGCACCTAAAATGATGGCTGCTAAACCCGTGAGTGTCATGCCAAAACCCATGCCCACATCGGCATAGCCCACCGTCTGCGCGGTCATGCAACCAGCCATTGCGGACAAGCCATTCGTTAACATGAATCCTTTGGCTCGATAAAGCTCGACGGACTTACCCATACTTTTTAATAATGCTGGATTATCTCCAAAGGCTTTCAACAAGAGACCAAAACGAGATCGTAATAACAACATTACAAATAAAAAAATCGCACTGCTGACCAGTGCGACTTCCGTATATCCGTCAGCATCGCTGATTGAAAAAGCGCTAGAAAATAGCGTTATTTTTCCTATCAAGCTGATATTGGGGCAACTCATGACAAGCAAATTCAAACTCGTCAAAATATAAGTCGCTAAAATACCGGCTAACAGTGAATCAATTTTTTGACGATACTGCATTAAGCTCACGCCTAACCCAGCAAGTATGCCGCCGACCACCGCACAGAACGTTGCGATAATCGGCGACACAGAAAGTTCGATCAGTCGGGCAAAAATCGATGCGCCCAAAACAAAGCTGCCATCAAGTGTCATATCGGTGGCTCGCATCAGTCGAAAGCTGATGAAAATCGCCAAGGCCAACGGTAAAAAGGTCACTAATTGACTAGCAACCGTAAATATAAAATCAGACATAATCATTACCTCTTTCAATAAACTTGAGTCGGATAATGAGATGTCGCCGCTGCTGATACGATCGGTGATATGGCTTGATCGATTGCCTGAAACGAATGTTGATTAACAAATACCGTCAATTTCGTCATATGCACAATCGGCAAACTCCCCGGCGATTGACCCGATAAAATTTCCGCCACTAAACGTCCGCCTTCTTCGCCGATCTGACGTTCATAAACACCCAAAGCAAAGTGGGCACCTGCTTTGACAGAATCTTGATCGGAAGCCATAAACAAGATATGTCGGACCATGGCTTCTTGGGCAATATTCGTTGCACCGCTCGCCATCAAACCGTCTTTCAAAATAAAAATGGCTTGTGTGTCTTGGGGCAAATTTTTCAAAGTCGCATAAAGATCGGGCAACGTGGCGACCATAATGGGTTTAACTTCAATCCTCTCTTTTTTCCCATCCAATATCGCTTGCTGCACTTCAGGAAAAATTTTATCGGAAGCGCTATGAATTAAAGTAATGCGGGTGAGCGCTGGATAAGCTTGATGTAAAAAAGACAGTGCTTGTAAGCTATTGATCTCATCATGCACCATCGCGACATGACTTGCTGCATTCCGCTCTGCCTCCAATGAAGTATCATCGGCAGCCAGTGCAACAATCGATTGTTGTTTTGCAATCATCGCGGTCATTTGCGTTGTAGATGTTCCAATAGGAACAATCAAGTCATCGTGTTGATCTCGAAATTGACTGATGATCGCGCGCTGCAAATTCAGATCATTTTGCGCGTTTTCAACATGAATCGAAACAGGATGGGGATAATTTGCTTTTAATCCCAACTCAAAACCGTCGACAATTTCCTGCATAGCCGGATGCTCGAGCGGCAACACAATACCAATCTTAGGAACTGACGCGGTATTTGCCAACACACTCGAATTAACCACGGCAACCAAAATCAATGCGATCAAAACTTTCATCAATGCGTTCATAAAAAATGTCCTCTCAAAAAACTAACTGAAAATATAGATTGATAGACCCGAGCCGTTTGATGCGCAATAAAGCGGCAAATCAAATTGCGATGGGTATAAAAAAATAAAATGCTGTAACCACACAGCCAATGCTAGGTTAGATTGTTGCGCCTTGAGGGCGCCACCAACAGAGAGGACAAAAAGAAATGAATAGAGAACACCGACTCGACAAAGTCGCCATTAAGAATTGGCAATTTTCGATGACAGTATTCATATAAAAATAATTAACTCGATTCTACTTAAATTGATATTAAGATTACATCAGAATGAAAAAGACCTTCACATGCCCCTAATATTGATTGTAACTATAGATAAGATTTTGAGATTCTGCAAATGAATTTATTTTTCTCGTAATAAAAATGGGTTACCCAAATTCAGAAAATAGATTATAATTACCGCATTAAAAATTAATTTTTCAAAAAGAGATGAGCATGAAAATAAACTTTAAATTAGCGACCGTTTGTCTTACTTTAATCAGCATCCTACTCTTAAATGGCTGCAATACAGCCAAAGGTTTTGGCGAAGATCTTGAAAAAGGCGGCCAGAAAATCCAGCAAGCAGCCGAAAGTTAACCTGATAAATATTGTTTAAA
>MGXH01000038.1 GCA_001801305.1 Gammaproteobacteria bacterium GWE2_42_36 | reverse complement strand
GAGCGTTTCTCGTTTATCGTATTCTTTTTTGCCTTTCACCAAAGCAATCTCGCATTTGGCACGCCCTTTTTTCCAATATAATTTCAGCGGCACTAAGGTAAATCCTTTTCGCTCAACGCCCCCGTATAATTTATCCAGCTCTGATTGATTCAATAACAATTTCCTCGTCCGTATAGGGTCTGGATGAATATGCGTTGAAGCGGTCAACAAAGGCGAAATATGACAACCAATCAGCCAGGCCTCACCACCCTTTAAAATTACATAACTATCTCGCAACTGGACTTTTCCGGCACGCAGACTTTTAACTTCCCAGCCTTCCAAAACCAATCCTGCTTCAAAACGTTCTTCGATAAAATAATCATGCTGCGCTTTTTTATTAAGCGCGATATTCGAATCGTTGGATGACATCTGTTTGGCATTCATAATTTATTTCTTCGCCTGATCATGTAATTTGCGCGCTATTTTTAACTGTGCAATCGCTCGAGTTAGCTCGATCAATGCGGCGGCGTATTCTTTATCTTTCTTGCTTTTTTCAGATAATACTTTTTCAGCATGCGATTTAGCCTCTAATGCGCGTTCTTCATCAATATCCGTACCCCGAATGACAGTGTCCGCTAAAATACTGGCTAAGTACGGCTGCACTTCTAAAAAACCGCCGGAAACATAATACATTTCTTCGCCACCTTCAGCTTTAACCACACGTACTTCTCCAGGTTTAATTCGTGTAAGCAACTGGGAATGACCCGGCAAAATACCGAGTTCACCTTCCTCGCCTGCAACAACAACCATCTTTGCTATCCCTGAAAAAATGGACCGCTCTGCGCTAACAATATCAACACGCAGCTGTTTTTCAAAAGCGGCGGCAGTTTGATGGTTTTCCATACATTACTCTTTATAAAGTTTTAGCTTTTTCGATCGCATCCTCAATGGTACCAACCATATAAAATGCCTGCTCCGGCAAATCGTCGTGCTTGCCTTCTAAAATTTCCTTAAAACTCCGAATGGTTTCTTTTAAAGGCACATAAACCCCTTTCATCCCCGTAAATTGTTCAGCGACAAAGAAAGGCTGTGACATAAATTTTTGAATTTTTCGTGCGCGACTCACGACCAATTTATCTTCCTCAGATAAATCATCCATCCCCATAATCGCGATCACATCGCGCAATTCTTTATAGCGCTGCAATGTGCTTTGCACCTTTCGAGCCACATTATAATGCTCATCGCCCACCATCAATGGATCTAACTGGCGACTCGATGAATCAAGCGGATCAATAGCCGGATAAATCCCTAATTCGACAATTTGTCGCGACAATACAACCGTTGCATCCAAATGGGCAAAGGTCGTCGCCGGAGACGGATCGGTTAAATCATCTGCGGGCACATACACGGCTTGAATCGACGTGATCGACCCTGTTTTTGTCGACGTAATACGTTCCTGTAACGTACCCATTTCTTCGGCCAATGTCGGCTGATAGCCCACCGCCGACGGCATACGCCCTAACAAGGCCGACACTTCCGTCCCTGCCAGCGTATAGCGATAAATATTATCGATAAATAACAGCACGTTTTTATCTTCATCACGAAATTCTTCGGCAAGCGTCAATCCTGTTAACGCCACACGAAAGCGATTACCCGGCGATTCATTCATTTGTCCATATACGAGTGATACTTTATCGAGTACGCCGGAATCTTTCATTTCATAGTAAAAATCGTTGCCTTCTCGCGTACGTTCGCCGACACCCGCAAAAACAGAATGACCTTTATGTTCATGCGCAATATTACGAATAAGCTCCATCATGTTAACTGTTTTTCCGACGCCAGCACCGCCAAATAATCCAATCTTTCCACCGCGGGCAAAAGGAATAATTAAATCGATGACTTTAATGCCTGTTTCCAGCAATTCTGCAACTGCGGCCTGCTCTGAAAAAGTCGGCGCTGCACGATGAATGGGCGCATGTTTGTCAGATTGAATTGGCCCCATTTCGTCAACCGGCTCACCGAGCACATTCATAATACGTCCTAATGTAGGCCGTCCAACAGGCACCGTAATGGGCGCGCGTGTATTGATGACAGCCATGCCTCGTTTAAAACCATCGGTCGTGCTCATGGCAATCGTTTTGACAATGCCATCGCCGAGCTGTTGTTCGACTTCCAGTACAGCCCCTACGGCTTCAACCTTTAAGGCATCATAAATTTTAGGTACGTCTTCACGCGGAAATTCCACTTTGACCACGGCACCAATAATTTCAACAATTTTTCCGACCGCTTGTTTGTCTGTCATAAACACCCTCTTTATTATCATGCATCGGGCGCTCACGAAAGGCGCCCCCTACGGAAATCTATCTTCGATCTATGATCGTTTATAGCCGCCCAATCAAAAGCAATCCCGCAGCAAGGCTGCAACAATCGCACCCCTCAACTCTATATTCTATCTTTCTCAACACTCCATTCCGTCATCTCTGACGGTTTTGCCCATTGCTGCCTATTCGTCACAACAGACTTTTATTGATTTATCGCTTGTGCGCCACCCACAATTTCGGCGATTTCATTCGTAATCACCGCCTGTCTGGCTTTATTGTAAACCAGTCGCAAACCATCGATGACATGGCCCGCATTATCGGTCGCATTTCTCATCGATAACATTCTCGACGCTTGCTCGCACGCATAATTTTCAATCACAGCCGCGTACACTTGTGCTTCAAGGTAACGGGTCAATAATCCTTGCAAAAGATCTTTTGCGTTGGGCTCATAAATATAATCCCACACGCGTGTTTTAAACTCAGTGGCCGTCGACGCGATGGGCAATAACTGTTGAATGGTTGGCCGCTGCACCATGGTATTCACAAATGTGTTCGAAGCAATAAATAAAGCATCGATCTCCCGTTTGCGATAAGCGTCCGTCATCACCTTGACCGCACCGATTAAATCTTTAACGCCAACTGCGTCCCCGATATGCATCGCTTTAGCCATTACATTCAAGTGATAGCGTCGAAAAAACAAATCGGCTTTCGACCCTACCAAGCATAATCCTGTTTGAACTTTTTTTTGTTCCCAGTCTTTTAATTCTTTAACCACGTCGCGCATCACATTGACATTCAGCGCGCCACACAACCCTCGATCTGTGCTGATCACAATATAACCTGCTCGAGAGATATCTCTCACCTCCATAAAAGGATGTTGATATTCCGGATGCGCATTCGCCAAATGCGCAATCACATCTAAGATTTTTCGCGCATAAGGCCGCGCCGCATTCATCCGATCTTGAGCTTTGCGCATTTTACTGGCCGCCACCATTTGCATGGCACGCGTAATTTTCTGCGTACTTTTGATTGTACCAATTTTCTGACGAATTTCTCGTGAAGCGCCCATGATTAAATTACCACACAGCTGATGTTTTAAAAGATTTAATAATCGCTTCCATCTCGTTTGATAAGGCATCATCAAAAGAACCGGTCCGATTGATGTTCTGCAAAACATCGGCATGATGCGTCGACAGAAAACAAAGCAAGGCGTGTTCGAAAACTTGAATTTTATCTAGCGCAATATCATCTAAATAACCTCGATCTGCAGCCAACAAAGAAAACGCCATTTCAGCAACAGATAAAGGAGAATATTGTTTTTGTTTCATGAGCTCTGTCACACGTTGCCCACGCTCTAATTGCTTACGCGTCACGGCATCCAATTCCGAAGCAAATTGTGAAAAGGCTTCTAATTCGCGATATTGCGCCAACGACAAACGAATGCCGCCTGCGAGCTTTTTAATGATTTTCGTTTGCGCCGCACCGCCCACACGCGAAACTGAAATGCCCGCATTAATGGCTGGCCGAATGCCCGCATGAAATAAATCAGATTCTAAAAAGATTTGCCCATCCGTAATGGAGATCACATTAGTCGGAATAAACGCGGAAATATCGCCCGCCTGCGTTTCGACAATCGGCAAGGCCGTCAATGATCCGGATTTATTTTTGATCGCCCCTTTTGTTTCTTTTTCAACATAACCCTCATTCACACAGGCAGCGCGTTCTAATAAACGTGAATGCAAATAAAAAATATCACCTGGGTATGCTTCTCGTCCTGGTGGTCGACGGAGCAAAAGTGAAATTTGCCGATAAGCCCAAGCATGTTTCGTTAAATCATCGTAAATAATGAGCGCATCTTCGCCTCGATCGCGGAAATATTCGCCCATGGCGCATCCCGCATAAGGCGCAATGTATTGCATAGGCGCTGGCATCGCAGCAGACGCGTTAATAATGATCGTATGTTTCAACGCATCATGTTCTTCTAATTTTCGCACAAGGGCAGCAACGGTTGATACCTTCTGTCCAATCGCGACATAAATACATTTCACCCCCGTATCACGTTGGTTGATAATCGCATCAATGGCAATCGCCGTTTTACCGGTTTGTCGATCGCCGATGATCAATTCTCGCTGACCACGCCCAACAGGCACCATCGCATCGATCGCCTTTAATCCGGTTTGCAACGGAACACCGACTGACTTTCTAAAAATAACGCCCGGCGCGATTTTTTCTACTGGGGAAGTTTGATGCGATTGAACAGGACCTTTGCCATCAAGCGGATTGCCCAGGGAATCCATTACGCGTCCTAATAAAGCCTCGCCGACCGGCACTTCGAGAATTTTACCTGTGCAATGAACGGTCATCCCTTCTGCCAAGGAACCGCAATCGCCCAACACCACGGCGCCAACATTATCCTGCTCTAAATTTAATGCCATTCCATAAAGGTTATTCGGAAATGCAATCATTTCACCTTGCATCACGTCATCCAGTCCATGCACTCTAACAATACCGTCTTCAATACTAACGATTGTCCCTTCTGTTTGCCATTCGCTCTTCACCGAAAAACTTTCAATTTTTTTAGCGATCAGCTCGCTAATTTCCGCCGGGGTTAATTTCATCGCTACTTCCCTCTTAATTGTTGATGGAGTTCCACAAGTCGACGCTTTAAGGAACCGTCTAAGATACGATCGCCCACCGTCAAAATCACGCCGCCTAAAATAGAGGCATCGACACGCATGGATAACTCAATTTTTTTATCTAATTTTCGCTGCAATGCATGTTTTAATTGCGCTTGTTGTTCTTCACTTAAAGGATAAGCGGACACAACCTGCACAGCGGCAATATGTTTAGCTTCTCGATAATAAGCGTCAAAAATAAGCGCGATATCCGACAGCAAGAAAAGCCGTCTATAAAGCGCCAATAACATCAGAAAGTTTTTCTGTGCCTCGCTGATATCGCCCAATAATTCAATCAACAAATCGAGCTTCTGCGCCTTGGGAACCATGGGGTTTTTTATAGCCTCTCGTAGAGATCGCACCTGAACCAATTCCTGTCCCGCCCTTAAAAAATGAGCCCATTCATGCAATTGATTCGTCTTTTGCGCGATTGAAAAAGCCGCTTTGGCGTAAGGTCTGGCAGCGGTCGCATGGGCCATAAATTAAATCTCTGTCATCAGTTGATTAAATAGTCCTTCATGGATCGAGGCATCGACCTGCTTTTCTAAAATTTTCTCGACGCCTATCATGACTAAATCGGCCATTTCCAGTCGTAATGCCGTCTTTGTTTCTTGTAGCTGTTGAGCCATTTCCACTTGCGCTTGCGCCAGCATTTTTTTGCCCTCCAGCATACCGCGATCTTTCGCATCATCGATCAGTTTAGCGGATTGTCTCTGCGCTTGATCAACGATTTTCATTGCCTCTCCTTTGGCTTTTTGCATGATTTCGAGCGTTTGATGTTGCGCCATCTCTAACCGACGTTTGCCGCGCTCTCCAGCCTCAATCCCTTCGGCAATTTTTCGTTCGCGATCTTTGAGCGCTTTCATCATCGGCGGCCAAACATATTTCATCGTAAACCGTATGAAAAGTAGAAAGACAATAATTTCTACAATCAGTGTCGCGTTAATGTCCATAGGAAAAACCTTTGTCGATAATTAGAGGCCAGTCTTTTAGTGTGTCAACTTCGCGGCTGCGGAAACCACGGGGCCAAGAAACGGATTAGCAAATGTAAAATAAAGAGCCAATCCCACGCCAATCATCGATACGGCATCTAGCAATCCCGCCACAATAAACATCTTAATTTGCAGCATCGGCATAATCTCTGGCTGACGTGCGGAACTTTCCAAAAATTTTCCGCCCAAAAGACCAAATCCGATCGCGGTCCCTATGGCGCCCAATCCGATCAGAATAGCCACGGCAATGACAGTCAGCCCTTGCACCTGAGCGATCAATTGTACTATATCCATCACTTTCTCCTCTTCATTGTTAAACGAAATTGGTCACGACAATCTTCATGATACTCGAACATTCAAATTTTGGATGATTTTTCGCCAAAAATAGTCCCAAAAATATGAATGTTCCTCCTTCAAATCAAATAATTATCAGTGCGATTCACAAGCTAAGCTAATATATACAATCGTTAACATCATAAAAATGAACGCTTGCAATAAAACAATTAGCAAATGGAAAGTCGTCCAAATAAATCCTAAAACCAAATGTCCCAGCAGGACCCCAATTCCCAGCGGTATTCTCACCAAAAAAGGCAAGGTCTCTGTTTGCGACCACCAAGGAATTAATGCAATCAAAATAAAAATCAGTTCTCCTGCATAGAGGTTGCCAAATAATCGTAAAGACAAAGAAATGGGTCGCGCCAATTCTTCAACCAAACGTAACAAAAAATTAGCGGGAAAAAAATAAATACCAAACGGTTTGGTGAAAATCCCTTTTGTCCATCCGCCTAATCCACCGCATTGAATACCATAAAATAAAGTTAACAAGAAGACCGTGCCCGACAAAGCAAAGGTTAAATTTAAGTCCCCCGTCGCCACCAATCGCAGATGAGGCAATCCAATAAACGTGAATAGATAACCCACGTCAACAGGAACCAAATCCATAAAATTCATCAAAAAAACCCAAACAAAAATGGTTAATGCCAGCGGCGCTAGCAGTTGACTTTTACCCTGAAAAGAATCGCTGACTTGCTTATCAACAAAAGACAGCACCACTTCGATAAAGTTCTGCCAAGACTTCGGCTTGCCACTCGTTGCTTTTCTCGCAACATGAGAAAACACAATCAAAAATACCAAACCCAGAATAATAGAAATACCAATCGTATCAAGATTCAGCGTCCAAAATCCACCACTCTCGCCCATTTTTAAATTATGCAAATTTAACGTCAAATGCTGCAAATGATGCTGAATATATTCAGCAGAATCCATTTTTTGCCTTTCGATTGACATCTTTATTAATCCACTTTCAACAATAAGGGGACGAACCCTTGGAAAAATTGCATCGCCACAAACCCAACTAAAAACGGCATCGGCTCGATAAAGGATACCCATTTAATCACTACTACTAATAAAACGACGTTCATGACAATTTTTTTAACTTCGGCGCTATAAATGCTTCTCATCCAGGCTTTAGCCCGTCTTGCACCGGTGAAAACAAAAAATTTTCGCGCAAAATAAAAATTGGCTGGCAAGCCAATGAGCCCGCCTAAAAAAATCGCATCGGCCGCGTGAATATTGCCACAAAAAAAAACACTGGTCGCCATCGCAAAACTCAATGCAACTTGCCAAAATAACAACCGATTAGCAGCGCTTTTCCCCAATTCAATGGCTCGTATAAAACCCATACGTGCTTTCGCCAAAAATGATAAAAAGCGATTATAAAGACAATCCCCCAAAGCGGCAACGAGAAATTCTAACGCCGTTCAAACAGGTAACGATTAATCTTGCAACAAATTTAAAATGGGTTTCCGCATTTCAGGCCCATAAAAAACCCCGCCAACGGGTATTGTCGGACCTAGCGCTTCAGAAATTTTAGCCATCCAGATAGGCCCAAAACCACCGCATAATTCGATCATCTGCACCCCTTCCGCAACTAATTCTTTGGCAAGCACCAAAGATTGCTCCAAGTGATTAATATCAATGCCGACAGAAACAAGCGCAAACTGACCTGTACTTATTTCTGTTCGATGTATTTTGGGGTCAAGCCCAAACCCACAAAAAATGAACGCAACACGATTAAGTTTCATCTTGTCCACCCCTAGTTTAATACTCTTTTTTCATTTCAACACTTCAGCGCAACTATTTTACTCAAGAGGCACTCAAATCACTAGCCCATCGTGATATGGCTCGCTAAATATGAACTCTAACGCAACATTAGCCATTGATTGAAACAAAATTGCGGATAAAAATAATAACTTTCTTCACGCTCGTTTTCACCATCACAAAACTCATGTATGATTTCCATCAGCTTATTTACTCGTTTTCATCAGGAGTCATTAGTCATGGATCATCAAACAAAAACGAATCAATCCGCATCAGTTAAAGAGACCGCCATAAAGCCATCATGCCATCCCGCTTCTTGTGGCTTTAAATTATTTTTGTTCGTGCTGATGTTAATCTTGGTCGGCGCTTTGAGCTATGGCGCCTCTTGGGTTTTGCAAATGCAAAAACGCATGAATTCTCTTACCGGACAGCAATCTATTTTAACTGCGCGATTCTCGGACTTGAATGGATTATTTCAAGCCCAATCAGAAACCGCGCAAAATCAATTGAAAGCACTCGAGAATTATCAAAACACTCTCGATCAACTCAAACAAACTATCGGATCGAATCAAACATGGGTACTTGCTGAAATCGGCTATCTTTTACATACAGCGCAATTCGAGCTCACCCTGCAACGCCAAATTCCAGAAACTATTTTATTACTAAAGGCAGCCGATGATCAATTAAACACATTACACAACGCTCGAACACTTGCATTGCGTGATCAACTGGCAAAAGCAATTACCTCCTTATCCGCTATTCCTACAGTCGACAAAACGGGCATTTATCTCCAATTAAAAGCGCTCGATGACACGGTGGACCAATTACCTCTCATCCAAGATCATTTGCAATTTGCAACACCGCAAAATCACACAACACCTATGACTGCTCCAATCAAATCCAAATGGCTCGATGCCTTTAACACATTTAAAACAACCCTAAAAGAAATGCTTATTATTCGTCGCCATGAACAACCGATTGAACCGTTAATGACAGAGCAATATCGTGATTTTTTAAATATCCGTTTACACGTATTATTCGCGCAAGCCGAATGGGCTGTGCTCAATGAGCAAACAAGCGTCTATCAATCCACACTGAATCAGTTACAAACGATCTTTCAGCGCTATTTTATACAAACTGATGTCAAGCTATCAGCGATGCAGCAGGCACTTCACACATTACAACCTATAAACCTTTCCCCGACGCTTCCTGATCTGACCTCTGTTTTAGAGACCTTTCAAAAATTACAGCCAGGAAAATAGGAGCCCATCATCATGAAACGACTCATCATTTTTTTCCTCATTTTAGTCATTGCCGTATTGATCGGCATTGCTGTTAAAATTGATCCGGGCTATGTGCTTATCGCCTACCGACAATGGACTGCTGAAATGCCCCTTTGGTTCGCAATTGTTTCACTCTGTTTGCTCTTTGTCTTATTACACGCTCTCTTAATCGCTTGGCGGTCCATCAAAAATTTCTCGGCATTCTATCGTATTCGCCGTAAATTATTACGCACACATCGCCCATATATACTCACTCGACAAGGCTTATTCGCCTTTCTCCATCATGACTTTAAAAAAGCCGAAAAATTGCTCACGAAAGGATTACGGCATAATCGATTAGCGCCAATCAATAATCTAGTCTTAGCGGCCATTGCGCACGAAAAACATCAACCCAAAAAAGCAGAGCAAGCCATTTTGGCAGCCAGTCGATCCGCGTCGGAAGAACAAATGCTCATCAATGTCCTGCAAGCCCATTTGTTTATGAAAAATAACGAATGGCCATCAGCATTAACTTTATTACAAAATTTACAGGCGATGGAACCTGAAAACCCACTCATTTTAAACGCACTCAAAACTGTTTATATTCATCTACATCAATGGCGCGATTTAGCTAAAATATATCCCCTTCTGCAGGATTTAGGTGAAGCGGAAAAAGACAAAGACCTATTGTTGGCGTATTGCCGAGGACTAAATCAATCAGGACAGCCGGATGAAGCCTTAAAAATGATTACGCATTCACTGAATAAAAAATGGGAGGATACACTGTGTGAATTATACGGAACGATTCACGTATCTAACACCGCCAAACAACTTAAAGTAGCCGAAAAATGGCTGAAAAACGAACCGAGAAATTCTATGCTATATTTAACGTTAGGGCGATTAGCCAACCGATTAAACGAATGGCACGATGCTGAAAGTTATTTGATTTCGAGCGTGCAATTAAAAGAATCTCGAGAAGCTTACCTTGAGCTTGCGTATTTATATACGGCTAAAAACGAAAACGAAAAAGCGCTCGAGATGTTTCGAAAAGCAAATTTACTAACTGACTAAATGAGAGAGTAACACATGGCATTACGGAAAATTTTATATTACCCCGATCCAAAATTAAAAGCGATCGCACAGCCTATCATAGAAATCAATAACGATATCAAAAAGCTCATTGATGACATGTTCGACACAATGTACGAAGCGAAAGGTTGTGGATTAGCCGCAACCCAAATTGGCGTTCCACTTCAACTTGTTGTAATCGATTTTGGTGAAGAGAAAAAACAAAATCCGCTGGTGCTAATCAATCCTGTTATTACCGAACAATCCGGAGAGCAAACTTTTGAAGAAGGTTGTTTGTCTCTGCCGGGACTCTACGAAAAAGTCAAACGCGCGAGCAATATTAAATTAACAGCGCTCGATGAGAAAAATACGCCTTTCGAAATTTGCGCCAAAGAGGATTATTTTTGCCAATGCTTGCAGCATGAAATCGATCATTTACAGGGAAAATTATTTATCGATCACTTATCCCCTTTAAAACGATCCCGTGCGAAGAAAAAATTGGCTAAAGGACTAGAAGCCTAATTCAGGCAAAACTAGAGTGAGCCCCCGATGATCGTTGAGCCCGTTTTAGCTGGCGGATGATCAGGCAAATATAAGGGGCCGCTTTGCCCGCAACCCGACACCGCCCCAATCAAAAAGAATAAACCGACGACCAATATAAAACGTTTCATTTCCTCAATCCTATTCAGTCTTTCCTGAACCGTCATCCTGACGCATCCTCCCAGCTCGGCTTCCTGCCTCGCGTTCGCCAGGAAAATGCTATGCATTTTCTCGTCCCGGCTCACACTCAATCCTAGAATAATACCACGAAAATACCAGCGCTATGCAATTCTATTACAAACCCCACTCTCTCTATGCTACCATCGCGAAAAATTAAATAGGCTTGTTGAACATGAGAAATCACCCTTTGGATGCAATCGAAATCATCACGGCTGATAATCCTGTCGGCACGATCCTTTGGATGCATGGTTTAGGCGCTGATGGCCATGATTTTGCCGGCGTTATTCCCGATTTAAAATTACCCAAAACGCTTGCCTTGCGGTTTATCTTTCCTCATGCGCCAGTCCAACCTATCACGATCAATGGCGGATATCCGATGCGTGCGTGGTTTGACGTACACGGACTCGATCGACACGCCAAACAAGACGAAGCCGGCATTCAAAAATCACACGCCATCATCGAACAATTTATTCAACAGGAAATCGAGCGGGGCATTCCACCTGAAAAAATTATTTTAGCGGGTTTTTCACAAGGCGGCATGATGGCACTTTATACAGGCCTTCGTTATGCAAAATCGCTTGGCGGCCTTTTAGCTTTATCCTCTTTTTTACCGCTTGCCGAACAATTACCACAAGAAGCCGCTGTGGCCAACCAATCTATTCCTATCTTTATGGCGCATGGAACAGCCGATCCTATCCTTGATATTTCTTTAGCGGAAATGTCGCTCAATATCCTGCAACAAAATCATTATC
>MGXH01000037.1 GCA_001801305.1 Gammaproteobacteria bacterium GWE2_42_36 | reverse complement strand
TGAAAAAGGATTTCGGCCAAGTCAAAGGTTGCGTTGATATCGCCGATTGAAACTTTATCTAAAAGAGTTTTTGGGATGGCTACTCGACTTGTGGGAGCCTATTTCTTTTTGATCAAAAAATCTACAACCCCGCTTAAGATAGTTTAATGAGACATCATATCCCAGCAAGATTTTTTGTTTTTTTATAAGCGTCAAATTTCGATAAAAATAAAATAGATAAAAAACACAGCGAGGCTATGGCATAATCCGCCCAATTTATCATCATTTTTGGCAAAAGAGGACGTTATGGGATTTAAATGTGGCATTGTGGGATTACCGAACGTGGGTAAATCGACGTTATTTAATGCGTTAACAAAAGCGGCGATTGCCGCTGAAAATTATCCGTTTTGTACGATTGAGCCGAACGTAGGGATTGTGCCTGTTCCCGATCCTCGATTGACTCAATTGGCGGCGATTGTGCGCCCTCAAAAAATTCTGCCAACGACAATTCAATTTGTCGATATTGCAGGTCTTGTGAAAGGCGCGTCAGAAGGTGCGGGACTCGGCAATCAATTTTTGGCGCATATTCGCGAGACGGACGCGATTGCCCATGTCGTTCGGTGTTTTGAAAATGATGATATTATTCATGTGGCTGGCAAAATCGATCCACTCGATGATATCAATATTATTAACACGGAATTGGTGTTGGCGGATTTACAGACCGTCGAAAAATCGCTGTTGAAGATTGGCAAAAATGCGAAAAGCGGCAATAAAGAAGCGATTGCTGAAAAAGCTTGTTTGGAGGCATTACTTGCACATTTAAGTGAAGGAAACGTTATTCGTACGTTATCACTGGAAGGAGAAACGGCGAAATCATTGCTCAAGCAGTTACAACTGCTGACTGCCAAGCCAGTCTTGTATATTGCGAATGTGGATGAGAACGGTTTTACGAATAACCCCTATTTGGATCGCGTTCAACAGTTAGCCGTAAAAGAAAATGCGCGCGTTATTCCCGTGTGTGCCAAAATCGAAATGGAGTTATCCGTGCTGTCCGATGATGAAAAAATTGAATTCCTGAGCTCTCTTGGGTTAGAAGAGCCAGGACTTAACCGACTCATTCGATCGGGGTATGACTTACTAAGTTTGGAAACTTTTTTTACTGCGGGAGTTCAAGAAGTTCGTGCCTGGACAATTGAAAAAGGTTTATTGGCGCCGCAAGCGGCGGGATGTATTCATACGGATTTTGAAAAAGGGTTTATTCGCGCCGAAGTGATTGCTTTTAAAGATTTCATTCAATATCGAGGCGAGCAAGGCGCCAAAGAAGCTGGAAAATGGCGGCTTGAAGGAAAAGATTACGTGGTTCAAGATGGCGACGTGATGCATTTTCGGTTTAATGTGTAAACCAATTGAATCAACGGTTCAGATCTCATAGAATACGAGTTCATTTTTATGAGAGTAATCAATGCTTACGATGAAAGTATTTTTAAAAGAGTTAGTTGATCAGTCATTAGCAACGTTACAACACCACCATGCTTGGCCGTCCTTGGAGTATGCCGTTCAAATTGAACGGACGCGTGATGAAAAGCATGGAGATTACGCCACGAATATCGCGCTGATCTTAGCGAAGCAAGTTCAACTAAAGCCACAAGCCTTGGCTCAATTACTCATCGATAGCTTCCCTGTTTCGTCAAAAATTCAAAAAATCGAAATAGCTGGTCCGGGGTTTATTAATTTTTATGTTGTCCCGGAAAATGATGTCGCTTTGTTGGAACAAATTCTTGTTCAGAAAGAAAATTTTGGCCGCACTGATTTTGGGAAAAACAAACGGGTCCATATTGAATATGTTTCAGCGAATCCTACAGGACCTTTGCATGTAGGACATGGTCGTGGCGCGGCCTATGGCGCAACCTGTGCGGATTTGTTGCAAGCCATCGGCTATCAAGTGCATCGAGAATACTACGTTAATGATGCCGGGCGACAGATGGACATTCTCGCGGTGAGTGTGTGGCTAAGGTATCTTGAACTATTAGGCGAATCCATTGTTTTCCCGAGCAATGCTTATCGAGGAGATTATATTCGCGAGATTGCGCAAACATTATATGCCAAAGAAAAAGATCGCTATCGTCAAAACGCCATCTCTGTTTTTGTCGATTTACCTGAAGATGAAAAACTGGATGGCACAGGCGGGGACAAAGAAGTCTATATTGATGCCATGATCGCTCGAGCGAAATCTTTATTAAACGATGATTACGAAGTGATTCATCAATACAGCGCTGACCAAATTTTAGCAGATATTGAAGAGGATCTCGCGGAGTTTGGCGTGACCTATCAAGCTTGGTTTTCAGAAAAATCACTCATGAAAAATGGCGCTGTTCAAGCGGGTATTGAAGCGTTGGAAAAAGGTGGGTATCTGTATCGAAAAGATGGTGCTTTATGGTTCCGATCGACTGATTTTGGTGATGAAAAAGATCGTGTATTGGTTCGGGAAAATGGCGTAACGACGTATTTTGCATCGGATGTCGCGTATCACTGGAATAAATTAAACCGTGGTTTTGATATTATCATCGATGTATTAGGTGCCGATCATCATGGCTATATCCCTCGCGTAAAAGCCGCGATGCAAGCGCTCGGATTAAAGCCGGAAGCCATGCATGTCCCGCTGGTTCAATTTGCGACACTCTATCGCAATGGAGAGAAAGCGCAAATGTCGACGCGTAGCGGGCAATTCGTGACGTTGCGTGAATTGCGCGACGAAGTGGGCAATGATGCCGCGCGGTTTTTTTATATCATGCGTAAATCAGAACAGCATATGGATTTTGATTTGGATCTCGCAAAATCGCAGTCCAACGATAATCCCGTTTATTATCTTCAATATGCGCATGCGCGAATTTGCAGTGTGTTTCGACAATTGCGCGAAAAACAGTTAACGATGGATCAATCATTAGGTTTGCAATCAATGGATCGGTTAAGCACCAGTTATGAAAAGGCGCTGATCAAGCAATTGGCGATTTATTCGGAGATGTTATCTATCGCGGCCAAAAAATTAGAGCCGCATAGCTTGGCGAACTATTTGCGAGAGCTCGCGAACTTATTTCACAGCTATTACAATGCGGAAACTTTTATTGTTGATGACATTGCGTTGCGCAATGCTAGACTATGCTTGATCGAAGCCGTGCGGCAAGTCATGGCGAATGGATTAAAATTATTAGGCGTTTCATCGCCGGAAAAAATGTAGTATGCCTATCGATTATGCGCGACGTAGTGAAAAATACGTGACAAAGCAGCCGTTGAAAAACACTCGACGTAATCATGAGCCTTCTGATTTTCCTTTTTTGAAAGTGATGGGATTGGTTGTTTTAATCAGTTTGTTCATTTATGGGTTGTTTTACATTTCGCACCATAAGCCGACTTTATTCGCAAAAGCGACATTGACCTCCCCTATCGTTAAAGTAAAACTTCCTCTTGCGATGAAGCATGTTGTGACGAATGAATCCTCGCAAGAAGATCAACCACCACCGGTACAGTTCGACTTTTATCAAATGTTGCCGAATATGCAGCTCAATGTTGATGCGCAGGATCAAGCAAATAAAGCTTCTTCGCCATCGTCTGCCGTAGTTTTAAATGCTTTACCAGATTCCTCAAAGAAAAACAGATCAATTTATTATTTGCAATTAACTTCTTTGACCGATGAAAATGAGGCTGAACAATTTCAGTCTGACTTAAATCAGCAAAGCTTTCAGACGGTCATTCGATCGATTGACCGAGATGGCACAGTTTTTTATCGTGTACAAATGGGGCCTTATAAAGATCGTAATGAGGCAACCTCCATGCAAGCGACATTAGAGAAACAAAATATCAGCAGTGTGATTATCGGAAATAACGGTTAAACGCGAGTCCGGGATAAGCTTTGGGCTGCATTTCTTCCAAAATTCGGCACGTTTTCGCTACAACGATTTTGTAATTTTCCCGCAAAATTTATTCCGAATGCACGTTTAAAAAAATGTCGCGAAGTGACTCATCTGCTCAATCCTTGTGTTAACATAGTACGTCGATTTAATTTTGAATAACGAGATTCACAGCATGTTTGGTTATACAGAACAACGTCTGTCTACGCGATGGACCTTGATATTATTGAGCATACTTACCTTGAGTAGTTTTGTGGCCAGTTTGCTGTTTGGCAGCGTTCATTTACCGGTACTCGGTGTATTGAAAACGGCTATGTTTCATCCCGATGCGATGACAAAACAAATCTTAATTCACTTTCGATTACCGAGAACTTTATGCGCTTTTATTGTTGGTGGATTGTTGGCGTTATCCGGCGCGCTCATGCAAATTTTACTGCGCAATCCTTTAGCTGATCCTTATGTGTTAGGAATTTCAGGGGGATCCGCCTTCGCGGCGTTATTTGCTATGTTACTGGGCGCCACAGCGTTTTTAAATCTTTCTGCTTTTTTAGGTGGGTTAGTTTCTGTTTTTTTAGTGTTCGGATTGGCGCAAATGAAAGAGGGATTTTCGCCACTTAAATTATTATTGACGGGGATTGTGATTGCCGCAGGATGGTCGGCTTTGATCACGCTCATTTTAACGATTGCGCCCAATCAAAATTTACGTGGCATGTTATTTTGGTTGATGGGTGATTTAGCCTATGCGGAGCTTTCTATTTGGCAGCCCATCGTCTTGATCGGTGGATTGTTGGTGAGTTTATTTATGGCGAAATCGTTGAATGTCTTAGCGCAAGGCGAATTAACCGCGCAAAGCTTAGGGGTGCATCCCAAACGCCTTTATGTGTTGCTTTATTTGCTAAGTGCCCTTTTAACAGCGAGCGCAGTGAGTCTTGCCGGATGTATTGGTTTTATTGGGTTGATTGTGCCGCACATGTTGCGTTGTATTAGCTCGTCAGATCATCGATTTATTTTACCGGCTTCTGTTTTGTTGGGCGGGAGTTTTCTCATGTTAGCGGATATGTTGGCGCGCACCCTGTTTGCGCCAGCACAGTTGCCTGTTGGTGTGATTACCGCACTGATGGGGGTTCCTGTGTTTTTGTTTTTATTACGCAAAGGTTATGTTTCATGAAGCTGCAAGCTGAAGCCCTCACGCTAGTTAATGGGAATCGAATTTTATTGAGCGATTTCTCGGCCACCTTTCAAGCGGGAAAAGTTTACGGCATATTGGGGCCTAATGGCTGTGGGAAAACCACTTTATTGCATACGCTCGCAGGATTGCGAAAACCAAAACAAGGCAATGTGCTGATAGAAAAACAATCGATCCATTTTTTGAAGCCTAAAGATCGCGCAAAAAAAATTGGATTGCTGCCGCAAGATACGGTGTTTAGTTTTCCGGGGACTGTGCTGGAAACGGTATTGTTGGGTCGACATCCGCATCAAGAACATTGGTTTTATGATGGTGCAACCGATATTGAGCGAGCAACACAGGCCTTGTCTCAAGTTAACTTGGACGCGATAGCTCATCGTTCTATTCATCAATTATCCGGCGGAGAAAAAAGGCGCGTCGCTATCGCGGCAATTCTTGCCCAAGATCCGGCCGTGTACTTGCTTGATGAGCCGTCGAGCCATTTAGACATTATTCAACAATTTGAAGCGCTGTCGTTATTGGTTAATCAAGTTAAGCAACGGCAAAAGATCTTAGTCATGGCGTTGCATGATTTAACTTTGTTGCAGCATTTTTGTGATGAAATTTTAGTGATGGGCTTTTTTGATCAGCCGTTGATGGGGGCTTATAGCGAAATTTATAAGGCGCTAAAAACGATGCCATTTTTTGCGCAAATGGGTTGATTTGGATCAACCCGCCTCGCCCCCTGATTTCTTTAGTTATAAGAAAGTTATTTGAGTTTATACGAGTTATCTCATAAAACGCATACATCGATAAACTAAGATAATATTGTTATAAATGAACAGATTATCACTCAACCGCTTCGATTAATGCGGGGTCTAAGCTGACGCTCAATTTTTCAATTAAGGTTTGCACATTAAAATCGTTTTGCACAGATTGAACAGCGGCTTCATGTTGCTCTTTCGAGGTTTTTTTTGCTTTTTCTGCGGGTGTTTCTTGAGCCGTTGAGCCAATATGAATCGTTAATTTGATAGGTTGCGATAGATTTTTTGCTAACGCTTCAGCAATTCGCAGTTGCATTTTTTCATTAAATAACGCCGCATGGTTGGCCGATAAAATGAGCTCGAACCGGTTTCCCTGGAAACCTTTAAAAGCACAATTGCTAGCCAATTCATAGGTTAAACCCGTTAATTTGAGCTGCGGCAATAACTCGTCCCACTGTACTGTTTTTATTTCTTCTGGCTCAACAGAGACAAGCGGTTCTTTTAACGTTGTTTTTTCCAGGGGCTTGTCGACCCGTTTTTCTGAATGGGTTGGTGCTGGCGGCGATTTTTCTTTTTCAGACATTATTTTTTTTGGCTCCACCCTCATTTTAGGAGGCGAAATCGGCGGTTCATTTTTTTTAGGGTCAGGATTTTTTGCAGCAGCAGGTTTAAAGGCTAACAGACGTAATAAAGTCATTTCAAAGCCTGTTTTTGCATCAGGCGCTAAAGGCAAATCTCGACGACCGATCAAACTGATTTGATAATAGAGCTGAATTTCTTCTTTCGTAAAATTTGTCGCGAGTGACTTGATATGTGCATCTGTCACTGCCTCTGGCACAACCTGAGTCATCGCAATTTGATGAAAAGCAGAAATGAGTTCTTCAAGCGCTTGTTTGAAATCCATGCCTTGCTCGGATAACTGACGACTTAACTGTAATAACTGTTGTCCGTTAGCATCGGCTAATGCTTGTAATATCGACTCAATATGATTTTTTTCGATGGTACCTAACAGAGCGTGAATATCGTGTGCATTGATGTTGCTTTGCGTAAAGGCAATGGCTTGATCAAGCAAGCTAAGCGCATCACGAACACTGCCGTGTGCCGCCGCGGCAATGCGTAACAACGCTTCTTCGTCAAAAGGGATTTGCTCATCGATGAGGATGGTTTTTAAATAAGCGCTGATCGCATCCGTTGAAAGCGGCTTCAGATTAAATTGTAGGCATCGAGATAAAATGGTGACGGGCAATTTTTGAGGGTCGGTAGTCGCCAATAAAAATTTCACGTGTTTGGGGGGCTCTTCTAGCGTTTTTAGTAGCGCGTTAAAACTATGCCCCGAAAGCATGTGAACTTCGTCGATCAGGTAAATTTTATAACGGCCCCGGGTCGGCGCGTAGGGAACGTTATCGAGCAAGTCTCGGGTATCTTCTACTTTCGTTCGAGAAGCGGCATCGACTTCGATTAAGTCAACAAATCGACCGTCATCAATTTCAAGGCAGGCGCTGCATTTGCCACAAGGGGTTGCGCTGATGCCTTGTTCGCAGTTCAAACTTTTAGCAAAAATACGAGCGACGGTTGTTTTTCCTACGCCACGTGTGCCAGTAAATAAATAAGCATGATGCAATCGGTTTTTGTCGAGTGCATTCATGAGCGCGCGTAAGACATGCTCTTGTCCGATCATCGTCTGAAATGTGTGCGGTCGCCATTTTCTTGCGAGGACTTGATAACTCATTCTAAACTCCTTTCCTATCGATTCGCGCATTCTACCTGTGACGAAAACAAAAATACTAGCATCTTCTGATTAAAAACCTAAAAGCTGAAGGCGCTTTGTACTATAATCGCCTCAATTGAATTAACTTGAGTAATCAACAAACCATGAAAAACGATAGCGGAAAATTAAAAAAGCTTATTATTAAAATTCTCGACGATTTAAAAATTGAAGAGATTGTGGCGCTGGATGTTAAGCGACTAACCAGCATTACCGATTTTATGATTATCGGGACAGGTCGGTCGTCTCGCCATATTCAATCAGCGGCAGAAAAGTTGATCGATGAGGCGCGTAAACAAGGGTATCGCCATTTAACGCTCGAAAGTGAGAATGGACTTGGCTGGGCGTTGGTGGATTTTAATGATGTTATTGTTCATTTGATGTTACCGGAAGCGCGGCGATTTTATGCATTAGAAAAGCTTTGGGGTACAGAGAAAAAGTAATCTCATGGATATTCAGATCATCTCCATCAGTAATAAAGTGCCCGGCTGGGTCGAACAGGGTTTTTTGGAATACGCCAAGCGTTTCCCTAAAGAATTAAAGTTAAAGCTGATTGAAATTCCGCCTATTCGCCGTACAAAAAATGCTGATATTTTACGGATGAAAAAGCTCGAAGGGGAAATGCTGTTGTCACATTGCGCTCCTGATGCGCTAACAATTTCTTTAGACGTCACCGGTAAAACCTGGCGTACGGAGGAATGGGCCAGCCAATTACAAAAATGGATGGATGAGGCGGTTTCGCTGAATTTATTGATTGGCGGCGCAGATGGCCTTTCTGCTGAATGTCTGCGTAAGTCTCAATTGATTTGGTCGCTTTCTCCATTGACGTTTCCGCATCCGCTCGTACGGATTTTAGTTGCCGAACAGTTTTATCGTGCATGGACGATCTTAACGCATCATCCTTATCATCGAGGATAATTCATTTTCATGTCTCCTCGTTTGACCATTAAAAATAGTTCGCAAGAAGCGGGATTGTTTGTCCGGCGGGTCATGGCCATGGCCCTTTTTATTCTGATTTTATCGTTGCTGTTATTAGGGCGATTGGTTGTTTTGCAATTTTTTCAGCATAATTATTACACGACGCTATCGGATCAAAATGAAATCGACTTGGTTCCCTTGGCGCCGAATAGAGGATTGATTTTCGATCGGCAAGGCGTTTTGCTCTCGAGCAATATGCCGGTGTATAGTTTGATTGTGACCCCTAGTCGAACAGACAATCTAGATGCGTCGATCCAAAAAATCGCCCAACGAATTTCGCTGTCTCAAACCGACCTAGATCAATTTTATCAGCAATTAAAAGCGCATCGTCGCTTCGAGCAAATTCCTTTGAAAATGAAATTATCCGAAGAAGAAATGGCTCGGTTTATGGTTGATCAATACCAATATCCTGGCTTTTCGATTAACACGGATTTGATGCGGCAATATCCTTTTGGCAGTACTTTTTCTCATGTATTGGGTTATGTCGGACGCATCAATCAAGATGAACTTGTTCGTGTCAATCCAGCGAATTATGCCGGGACCAATTTTATCGGGAAATTAGGCGCAGAAAAATTTTATGAAACTCGGCTGCATGGGCAGGTGGGTTATCAGCGAGCTGAAATTGATGCCAGCGGCCGCATCGTTCGAGATTTAAGCACGATCAAACCAGTGAGAGGCGCTGATTTATATTTGACGATTGACGCTGGATTGCAAGCGGCGGCGGAAAAAGCTTTAGAAGGAAATCGTGGGGCGATCGTTGCGATCAATCCCAAGAATGGCGAAGTATTAGCGCTCGTCAGCGAGCCAGGATATGATCCTAATCTATTTGTAAAGGGGATTACTCAAAAAGATTTTGACGTGCTCATCAGCGATAAATCTCATCCGCTTTATAATCGAGCAATCCATGGCTTATATGCGCCGGGATCCATTATTAAACCTTTCATGGCCCTTGCTGGATTGGATTCTGGAACCACCACGCCGACGGCTCAGATTAACGATCCAGGGTGGTATCAAATACCAGGAACAACGCATATTTTTCATGACTGGAAATGGTGGACGAACAAAGGGGGGCATGGTTTAACCAATGTCACTAAAGCAATTATTGAATCAGTTGATACTTACTTCTACGATTTAGCGCATAGAATGGGCATTGATCTTATTGATCGCTATTTAACTGCATTTGGATTTGGTCAGAAAACAGGGATCGATTTAGATGAAGAACTGGCGGGCAATATTCCTTCGCCTGCGTCGAAATTGCGTTATCAAAAAACGCCTTGGTATGCGGGCGATACAGTTCAAACCGGCATTGGGCAAAGTTTCTTTCAAGTCACGCCATTGCAGTTAGCCGCAGCAACCACTATTTTAGCCAACAAAGGACTTCATTACTGGCCTCACTTGATTTATGCCGAACGATTGCCGGATGGACATTTTGTTTATGAGTTACCCCGACAATTGCCGCCCGTGGTTTTGAAAAATGCAGCCGATTGGGATGTCGTGATTCGTGCGATGGCGCAAGTGGTGAGCAAAGGAACGGGGACGCCATTTGGCCAAACGCCTTATTCAGTCGCCGCAAAAACAGGGACGGTTCAATTGATTGGCAAAGGAGCGAATGGGGTGGATCGCGCCACCTCGGCTGATTTAAGAAATAATTCTACTTTCATTGCCTTTGCGCCGGTTGACAATCCACAAATTGCGTTGGCCATCGTTGTTGAAAATAAATCGCCGAATGCAGCTGTTGTCGCGCGCAAAGTGCTCGATTATTATTTGCTCGATGAGCATCACCTGCCATTCGTTACGGAGACTCCTCATGCCCACTGAATTTTTTAAGCGAAAATTACAGCGTAAAGAAAGCGGTACACAATACCGTACAATTTTTCAAGTATTACATTTGGATCTTTACTTGTTGCTCGGTATTTTGATGCTCGTCGTTTTTGGTTTTTTTATTTTATATAGTGCAAGTAATCAAAATTTATCTATGGTGATTCAAGCCATTTTACATATTGGTCTTGCGGCCCTGATCATGTTTGTTTTTGCACAAATCCCGCCTTATTTTTATGAACGCTGGTCGACATGGGTTTTTGGGTTAGGTTCTTTTTTGTTGTTGATTGTTTTGGCGATCGGAAAAATCAAAAAAGGCGCGCAAAGATGGTTGAATTTAGGCGGTATTCATTTGCAACCGTCGGAAGTGATGAAGATTGCTATTCCCATGATGCTGGCAGGCTATTTAGCGCATAAGGATCTCCCGCCTCGCCTGAAAGATATGTTGATGTGCGCGTTGATCATCTTAGTGCCTGCGCTTTTAACGATGAAACAGCCCGATTTAGGCACGGGTATCCTTTTAGTGTTAACGGGATTTAGCGTATTGTTTTTAGCCGGGATGCGATGGCGTTATCTCTTAGGAATTCTATTGGGGGTTGGCGCTTTAATGCCTATTCTAGGCCATGTTTTACATGGATATCAAAAGCAGCGAATTTTAACTTTCTTAAATCCAGAGCGAGATCCTTTAGGCGCAGGGTATCACATTATTCAATCTAAAATCGCCATCGGCTCGGGCGGATTTTTAGGAAAAGGATGGCTGCATGGTACGCAATCTCATTTATCATTCTTACCGGAGCATGCAACTGATTTTATTTTTGCCGTATGTGGAGAAGAATTTGGATTTATCGGCGGATTATTTTTGTTGCTGATTTATCTTTATATCACGGCTTGTTGTTTTCGCATCGCCTATCAAGCGCAAGATACGTACACCCGACTATTGGCTGGAGGCTTAAGTTTTATGTTTTTTATGTCCGTTTTTGTCAATATGGGAATGGTTGTTGGTATTTTACCCGTAGTTGGAGTTCCCCTGCCGCTCATTAGCTATGGCGGCTCATCGATGATCACTTTGATGGCGACCTTTGGGATACTCATGTCGATTCAATGTCATCGCAAATTGATTGGGAATTAAGATGAAAAAACAATTCAAAAAACACCGCTATGCCTTCTTGTTATTGATGGCCGTTTTGATCGTGCCTATTTTTGCAATGGCCGAAACACCACTGTATCAAGAAGATGCGGTGCAGGCATTTATCACTGATCGAGTAGAACAAGATCATTTTAATCGCGATTATTTAACGAATCTTTTTTCGCAAGTTCAAATTAACCAGGCTGTTTTGGATCGCATCTCTCATCCACAAGAAGCAAAGCCCTGGTTCTTATACCGCCAGTTTTTTATTACGCCAAAACGCATTCAGGGTGGCGTTGATTTTTGGCGACAAAATAGCGCTTTATTAGCGCGTGCTCAAAAACGCTATGGCGTGCCAGCCAGTATTATCGTGACCATCATCGGCATTGAAACCAATTATGGGCAATATACGGGGCAATTCCGAGTGATAGATTCTTTATCTACGCTGGCTTTTCGATATCCGAAACGATCGGTTTATTTTTCTAATGAACTGCGGATGCTGCTCTTGTTTTGTCGCGCGAAACACATTAGTCCCTTCTCGCTTTACGGTTCATATGCTGGTGCTATGGGATGGGAACAATTCATGCCGAGTAGTTTATTAAAATATGGCGTAGGGATTCATAGCGCACAGGATTTGACAAGTCCCAAAAGCGCGATCAACAGTGTCGCCAATTATTTAAGCGGATATGGTTGGAATTTTAAAAAGAAAAAAATGCAAGTGGATGCGATTGTCGATAATCCGGATAAAATGAAAGAACTTTCTGCTGAGCCGGAGCGAAAATTTTCGGTTCTTGAGTTGGCTGATTACGATATTCGTCCAAAAACAGCGCTTTCGTCGCATGAACAAGTGGGCATTATTGCGCTGCAATCAGGTACGGATTCATTCGATTATCGGCTGGGACTGCATAATATTTACGTCGTTATGCGATATAATACGAGCGCTTTATATGCGATGGTGACAAGCGAGCTGAGCCAGGAAATTGAAAAAGCGTACAAGGCGCAAAAGGTGATTAAAGTGGCGTCGCAATCTTCTAAAAAGAATTGAAAAGACCAATCCGCTGTTATACTTGTATGCAATAAAGATTACATGTCATACGTTTGTATGAGAGGTGTTTAAATGCTATCCATTAGATTGCCTGAAAATATTCAAAAACGTTTAGATTTGTTAGCGCAAAAGACGGGGCGTACTAAAACGTACTATGCCAAAGAAGCGATTATTGCCCATCTTGAAGAACTCGAAGATATTTATATTGCACTCGATCGGTTGGAAAAACCCACTAAGCGATGGTCGTTAACTGAATTAGAGCGAGAAGACGATGTGGTCGGTTGAGTGGGATGATCATGCTCGTAAAGAATTGCGCAAACTTGATAAACAATTACAAAAAGATATCTATGAAAACCATCACTAACCTGCTTCTTGCCGCCGAGCTAAACCGCGTCAGTTGCAAAATAACGCTCAAACAGGCATGATAGCGCGCATGTTATCTTTATTTTATTCAACTATTCGATATTGTCGAGTTGTTCTTCTTGTCGGTGCTTTATTATATTTAGCGGGATGCGCCACAGTATCCACGAGAGACGGCGCGCCTAACTATGATGTCGATGTGTCAAAAATCCCCAATGCCGTACCGCGAGTTGAGCCGAGAAGCAAATATGGCAATATCCCTTGTTACGAAGTCAGAAGTACGACCTATCATGTGATGAAAAGCAGTGTAGGCTATCAAGCCACGGGTATTGCATCTTGGTATGGCACAAAATTTCATGGCGTCAAAACGTCAAGCGGTGAGCCCTATGATATGTTAGCGATGACGGCAGCTCATCGTACATTACCGTTACCGACTTATTTGCAAGTGACCAATCTTGAAAATGGTCGACAAGTGGTTGTGCGAGTGAATGATCGAGGTCCTTTTGAAAAAAATCGATTGATTGATTTATCGTATGTCGCCGCAAAAAAATTAGGTATTACGGGTAAAGGGACGGGGCTTGTCAAAGTCGTCGCGATTGATCCGAGACGTTATCAACCCGTTGCACCGGTTGATCAGCAGGTGGTCATTCATGCGGGTGCAAGACTTATTTATCTCCAATTGGGTGCTTTCAGCTCTCTGCAAAATGCACAGCGATTGCAACAAAAAATACAAACACATGCCAGCTTAAACGGCGCTGTATGCCGTATTGAGCAAGCGCTCTCACAAGGGCATACCGTGTATCGTGTGAAGATGGGCCCATTCAAAACCGTCGATGCTTCCGACGCGATGAGCGCAAAAATTATTGCTGCGGGTTTTGCGGAACCGGAAGCGGTTGTGGTATAGCAACCGCTAAGTAATTCAAGCTTGATCTGAGAGTACCCGATTTTTAAGAAGTGACTGTCAGGCTAAGGCTAGCCTATAAAATTAGCCGGCATCTTTTAGCCATTCATCCAAATCAGCGGGCGTATTGATACTTAAAAAAGCGCGCTCACTTTTAAAAAGAAGTTTGCGCCCGTTCAGTGTGCGCCAAACGGTACTGGCTTTTCGTTCCCCTTTTTCGATGAAGGCGGACACTTTGGGTAGAAGGTTATTGGGTATAATTGCGAACAGAGGATGCTGTTGTTCTTCGACTTGCGCATAAACAAGAGAAGCAGGGTCTTCCAAAAAAGACTGTTTGAGATGAACCATGTCTTCTGTTGAGAGGTTCGGCATATCATAAGGTAAAATCAAAGTGGCCTCTGTTTTTTGTTGAAAATGTGACAGCGCTGTTTCAATGCTGCCTAAAGGCCCTGCTTGTTTGCGTTGATCGGCAACGACTTCGATGTGATATTTGCGATAAATTTCCTCAAAATCGCTAATCACAATGATGTCATGAATATCGGCTTGGCGAATAGCGTGGATCAATTTTCGAATGACGGGTTCCCCATTCGGTAATTTTAATTCTCCTTTATGGATCCCATGTATTCGCTGTGTTTTTCCGCCGGCCAAAATCGCCGCCGAAATTTTTATTTCCATAAACTGAACGTCCTGTTAATTTTCGTTCAGTCTACCATAGCTTAGAGTGAAAAATCGAGAGCAAGAAAAAGTTATCATGCGCCCTATTTTGTCAAAAACTCGGCTATGATGAATAATTCAAAAAGTTTGTTTGTTATTGTGTGCCCTGAATCGATGGCAATGCGAGGGCGTCGTGGTTATTTGAGAGGCTTGTTTCTCACCTTGAATTTGTTTTTGAACAGGGTTTTTGGAATGTTGAGCGGTGCTCAGTTTTCATTGTTCTTGTGCAAGCATTCGTTGATGCTGTAAGGCTAAGTTTGCAGGGGGGTTGCATGTGGTTTGATTTTCTGCTGAAGAGACTCTGTCTGATGATTGAGAATAACTTTCCTATAGTGTTGTAATTTTATTTATTCACCCTCAGTATAAATATAAAATTTTAACGAAGGCTTATGAAATTCTTTTTTCTTGCGTTTTTTCGAAAAAATCAAACGATACGGCGAAAATACGCTATAATTCAATCGTTCTTCTTTGGGGGCGACCGGCTTCGACGTGGGTTGCAAAACTTGAGGAGCATGCCGAGGATGTAGCTTCCCTCGTAAATCACGCTGCAAAACAATAGTCGCAAACGACGAAATCTACGCTGGTGACTTAGCGAAGGCTGCCTAATCGGTAGTTGAGCTTAGTTGCGCGCCGTCCTAAGAAAACGGCACAGTCCATGCTTCGAGCGTGCTTATGCGTTTGAATGCCATGGTTATATACCATAAGCTTCCGATGAAAGATGGTTGGGCTTTCATTGCAGACTTAACTAACCTAACTCACTTGTAACGCCTGTCGGTCGGCGGCAAGTGAGCGAAATTAATGACACGACTACGCATGTAGAACCAAGAGCGGAGAGCTTGCGGACGCGGGTTCAATTCCCGCCGCCTCCACCAAAATTAGTTTTTACGGCATCCCACAAGATGCCATAAATATCAAAAAATCAACGAATTGAGCCAAAAACAACGCTAAAGTCATCCTATCGCTTCCTATAAAATCTTATTGTTTTGGCAGTACCGATGGTAGTACCATAGCGATAACGAAAAAGTGGTACTACCAAAATGGCAAAAACAACTAGACCTCTAACGAATACAGAAGTGAAACAAGCGAAACCAAAAGGGGTTGTTTACGCGTTATCCGACGGCTATGGCCTGCAATTGCGAATTAAGCCGAACGGTTCAAAGCTATGGCTCTTTAATTACAAAAGACCCTATACAAAAACAAGAACCTGTCTGAGCTTCGGCGCTTATTCCACGGTATCTCTTGCCGAGGCAAGGCACAAGTGCGAAGAGGCAAGGAGATTGCTTGCCAAAAATATCGATCCTCAAGAGCACCGCGATGAGTATATGCGATCGAGCGAGGCTGCGCTTAACAATACGCTTAAGCACATTGCAGCCCAATGGCTAGAAACCAAAAAAAGCAATGTCTCACTGGATCACGCCAATGACTCGTGGCGATCGCTTGAATTACATATCTTTCCAAAGCTGGGCAGCTTGCCGATTCATAAAGTAACGGCCGTTAAAGCGATCGATGCGATTCGGCCCATTGCAGCAAAAGGCAGCTTGGAAACGGTCAAACGAGTTTGTCAGCGCTTAAATGAAATCATGATCTATGCGGTCAATGCGGGCGTTATTCCGATAAATCCAATCGCAGGAATCAGCAAAGCCTTTCAAAATCCGAAAAAGCAACACTTGCCTACGTTAACGCCTGAACAATTACCAGAATTGATGCAAGCGCTATCTCGAGCCAGCATTAAATTGATTACGCGCTGTTTAATCGAATGGCAATTGCGGACTATGGTAAGACCGAGCGAAGCCGCTGGCGCACGTTGGGATGAGGTCGACATTAAAAACAAGCTTTGGAAGATTCCAGCCGAACGCATGAAAGGCAGAAAAACACATACGGCGCCATTATCTCCTCAATGCTTAGCGCTGCTTGAAATCATGAAGCCAATTAGTGGCGGGGGCGATTATATTTTCCCATCAGATAAAAACCCGAAACAACATGCGCATCCTCAAACCGCAAACACCGCGTTAAAGCGCATGGGGTTTGGCGCACAATTGGTTGCTCATGGGTTAAGATCATTGGCGAGCACGACGTTGAACGAACAAGGTTTTGATCCCGATATCATCGAGGCAGCGCTCGCGCACTCGGGAAAAAATGAAGTGCGAAATGCATATAACCGCGCGGATTATCTCGAACGCCGAAAGCCAATGATGAATTGGTGGAGTGATCACATTGACGAAGCTGCGACGGGGAATGTGAGTTTGTCGGGTTGCAAGGTCTTGCGACTAGTCGGTACCGCTAGCTAATGGTTTTCTGAAGCTTTTTAACAATAGCTTCGGCGATTGCATCAACGTCATTATTAGCTATTGGGGCAGAATTTGGCTTGTTATTCAATTCTTGGAATATTTCTCTCTGTCGCTCAGGGCGAACATTCCCATAGCTACAGAACGTCGTCATCACTGATTCGTGCCCTAAGCTTTGGCTCCATGCTTTAAATTCTTCCGGCGTTCTGCAAATTTTTTCGCCGAGGTTAGTCAGTGTTTTACGAAAGCTGTGTGGATTATAGTAAGGCAATCCAGCCGCTTTGAATGCTTTTTTAAAAATAGTTCTGATTGGCGTGGCGTTTTTCCAATGTTCTTTTTTAAACCCACATGCCTCAAATTTTTTAGATACTCCATTTATTACTTTTGTCTTTGGAAACAAAGGATCATCATTTCCAAAAAGCAGCTCTGTTTTAAGATGGTTCACCCAATCCTCGACAATTTGTCGAATTTCATCGCTAACAGGAAAAAATGTCGTGTCAAAAGTTTTGCTGAATTTCGTCCTAACCTCTCGCGCATCCTGGTGAACGCAGCCAGCGGATAAATCAACATGTTTCAGTTTCATTGAGGCAACAGCGCTATCTCTTGCCCCCGTTGAAAGAATAAAGGCGATTAACGCACGATCTCTGCGCTCTATATCTGTTTGAGCCGGCATCGTTTTAATGACAAGCTCGATTTGCTCTAATGTTGGCACAGGCGTTTCACGTTTAGCTGTCGCAATGCTCACCTCTTTTTCGGACAAGTTAAAATATTCTGTATCGGTATAGCTGATGCGAGATTTGTACCCTGATTGCATAGCGAGCCATTGAAAAAAGCTTTTTAAGTGCGTTAAGGCGGAATGTAGCGTTGCCTTGCTTAATGGCTTATCTGTTTTTTGATTATGTTGCTGCGTTAGATGTTTTTTAAATCCGACCGCTTGTTGGAAATGAAACGATTTAAAATCACGATATTTGGTATAGCATTCAAATCGACTGATTGCTTTGGCGACGCCATCAATCGATGACTCGTGTTGACGTTTCGCTTCTTTAAGAAAAATAAAATATTTTCGCTTAATACGTTCGTTATCTGAGTGGTGTTTGCTCATGTTTTTCCTCGCTAATTAAAGTCACTATTTATGAAGAGATGCCCGCTATCCCTTATGTGTTGCAATGCTATCGGTAATTGTGATCTCAAATTGATCCTGAATTTTCGATAAGGTGGCCGCGTTAATATATTTATTGATGATATTGCCGCATGTTGGACAGATAGCCTTTAACCAACCCCTGCATTCATTGATTGCCTCATAATCAACCATATTCAAGGCGGGTTTTTTTGGCAGTTTGCAGCGCACGCAGTAAATCTCATCGAGCTGACACGATCGTCTGTTCTTCATGCGTTTGATTTTCAAAAAGTCGCGCAACTCGCTCCCGAGGATTAAAATGGGCTTTCTCTGATCACAAACAGGCAATCCATTTTTAATCCACTGTCGCACGGTATTTTTATGAACCCCAAAAAGATCGGCCGCTTCTTCAATCGTATAATTGCGGTGAATCTTGATGCGGTTTGGATTTGGTCGCTTACCCATGATCGTGCGCTCGGCTAAATTGGATTTTTTCCTCGAGCCATCGAACGATATCTTCTTCCAGCCATCCGACCGCTCGGCTACCCAAAGAGATGGGTTTAGGGAATTCGCCTTTTGAAATTCGCAGGTAAATGCTGCTGCGCGATAAGCCAATGAGCTTTTTAACTTCGGGAAGCCGTAGTATTTTGTATGTCATTTTTGCACCTCTTAAATGTTTAATAAATGAAGCAGGTGCGAGCTTGCTTGGGCAAGTTTTTGGAAACAAAGGGGGGTTAGGAAAGCACGGGGAAAGTAAAAACAACGAGTTGCGAGCCATAGCGGTAAATATTGCAAAACTAAAACAATGCTGGAGGACAAGCGGGACGAGACTTGTAATTGGGCGAAAAAATTCCGCTCAACTTTTTTATTATTTTATGATTCTTCGAATGGTTTCGAAGTCTCTTCCTTGAGCAATAGCTTTTTTTGCGATTTCTTTTGCATAATAAGTTTTTGTTCGATTCGGCTTTTCTGCTCTAAGAACCAAATAGGCATCTTGCCAATCTTGATGTCTGACTACGGTTTCCATTTTTTGTTCTTCGCGTTTATCTGTTGAAGGCGTATACGTTTTACCTAGTCTTCGAGAGGCATTATTTGCTAACTCATCAATGCTCAATTTATCGAGCGTTAATCGACCCTCTTCAAAAAATAAAACATCTTCGACGGGAACAAAGCAATTATTTATTTCTAATGATAAGGGTTTGGCGACTAAGGAAATCCATCGACGTCCATGTTTTCCTCGAGACATTCCTAAAAGAAAATTATTTTCGTGAGTTTCTTGAATACCATTCTTATCGAAAGCCAACAAACCAGCAATGACGCGGGCGAATTGTTTCATGCTTGCTTTCCATTGCTTTAATCTTTCGCCGGGAATAATGATGCGCCCCATTGTATTTTGCATTGCTGGTTCTTCACATACGATAAACGCATGTGCATTTTTGGAAACGATCACATCAGAAAAACAACGGCGCTCACATCCTTGGCATTCTAACGATTTTGCATCCGCGGCTAACTCTAAGAGGCCAACTTTTAATAAAGAATCCATCACCTCTGTTGGCCATGTTTGCACAATATCCCAGCCTTGAAAAAACGAAGCTTGTTCAGTGATGTTTAATTCTGCGATCAGCGATAACAAGATAGCATTATAAGTTTCCGTCATGTTTGATTTTTTCATGGCGCTTTAGGCTCTAGGCCGGATTTAATTAACATCTCTCGAATGGATTCATCGACTCCATCATGATTAAGGCCGCAGGAGTTTGGGTGTGTGATACTAAAAGTTCGGGTTTTTGCACGCTTTCCGGCAGGGGCATCAAAAGTAACTTTTATTTTTACCTGGGTAATGCGATAAGGTGGCAGATTTAATGCTTTGAGCAAATCATAAATCGCTTTTGGGTTTTTCTTGGTGTCAGCCTCTAAAACAATGCGCTGCTTCGCATTATGTTTCAGCGTTAATCTGAGTTGCGTAATAACTGCATCGTCAATACTAGAATTGCGCGCAATTTTAAATTCAAACGTGGGATCAGATAAAAGACTTAAATCATAAACACGCTGATCAATAGGCGCGTCTTGTAGCGTGTCTATTTTCAAAATAGTTTCGGCAAATATTTTTTGAAGTGCTGGAATGGCTTTTGTATTTTTGGGGGCATAAATATCTAACGAGCCTTCATCTTTGCAATGAACGAAAATAATTTCAAACGCTGGATGTCGCGCTTGCGGTACCAAGCTGCTTTTTATCCATTCTACGACTGATTGGCCGAAATCCTCAGGGTAAGCAAAGAAGTAATGTTTATTGTTTCGACGATAAAGCTCGACTTTGCAATTTCTCCCGCGCCCTTCCTTTGAACGAAAAAAAGCGCTGATCGCATTAGCCAGCGAGTTAATTGCTGAAGTGCTCGTGTCTGCAATAGCATGAGGCAAATCGTTGCGCTTTTTCCACGATAAAACGCTAACATTGTCCGCATGCAGAAACATCGAAGCGCCGTTCCAATATTCAGGTTTTTCAAGGCGAGCCCACATAGCTTTCCCATGAAAGCCATCGATGGCAGCAATAGATTCTGCGAAGCTCTCATCTCCATGAAAAGCAGCCTCGTCAATCAATGCGATAGCGCCCCCTTCACACGCCATGGCATTGATATCTTTAAATTCAGCCTCTATCTTGGCTTGCTGTTCCTCAGGCAATTTTAAAAAAGCTTCAAGAATAGCCTGCTCTTTTTTGGTTTTTAGCTTTTTAAAATCAATGCCCAGATCGATATCGTTTTCAGCGAAATAACGCGATAAAAAATCAGTCGGCATACGCCTAAAAAATTGCAGATGAGAATATTGGCCGGACATATCAATTCGCCTGTAATTCGTTATTGCTAAACGGGATTTTACCGGATTTTACGGGACTTTATAGCATTATTTGTTGTATTATAGGCGTCTAAAATTAACGTCTTTGCTGGCAAGAATGGAGTTTTATGCAAAATTTATTAGATGAATTTAAAATCTTATTAGAAAAAGATAGCCGGCTAATTGATGCCGATGGTGTGTTGCTAAAAAACAAAATTATTGAGCTTGCTCTTTCTCTTGACCCGGAGTTGCTTCGATTGCTTCTCTCTCATAAAAGTCTACGGCATCATTTTTTTGTGAATGTGGATGGCGTTTGGGTCTTTGATAAAATTAAATTTCAACAATTTGTTAGCAATAAACAATTTCTGCCAGATAGTTATACCGCTTATAAGAACAAAATAGGCTTAACGGCGAATAACCAATATCTCACGGATAGCAAGGAAGTCGTTCTTGCTTGGCCATATAAAGACTGTCTTTTGGAGGGCGGTCAAACGAAAGAAGATGCTAAGCGCGAGGAAGTTTTTTGGAACGAAACCCTCGCCCCCGATCAAATTGATCGTTTACTTTCGCCAAAGGTTCTGACAAGTTTCAAAAAATTCGATAAAGACGGCGAACACAAAGTCACTAATATTAATCGTGATGATAATCTAATTATTAAAGGCAATAATTTGCTGGCATTACATACTTTGAAGCAGCAATACAGTGGATCAATTGACCTAATTTATATTGATCCGCCTTATAATCCCGACAGTAAATCCAATACTTTTTGTTATAATAATAAATTCAATCGTTCGACATGGCTTACTTTTATCAAGAACAGGCTTGAGGTGGCCAAATTTCTTTTAAAAAAAGAAGGTGTTTTGATTGTTGCGATTGATGAAAATGAGCAGGCGCATCTAGGCGTGCTTTTGAAGGAAATGTTTTTCGAACATGAAATTCATTGCATTACGATAGTGCATAATCCGCGGGGTATTCAGGGGGCAAACTTTTCATACACACATGAATATGCTTTTTTTGTTATTCCGGCAGGTAGAAAAATTATTGGGAATAAAAAAATCGAAGAGAAAGATGTTGATTGGGCGCCCCTTAGGAATTGGGGTAGTGAGTCAGAGCGAGGGGATGCAAAAAATTGTTTTTATCCGATTATTGTTAATAAAAAGGAACAAATTGTTAGCTTTGGGGATGTTCTTAATAATTCCGAGCATCCCGAGCAAACGGAAGAAATAGATGGTTTTTTCTATGTTTATCCAATTGACAAAGGGGGTATGGAACGGAAATGGCGCTATGCAAGACAAAGTATAGAAGCAGCAAAGCATTTGCTTAGGGCTAAAAAAACAAAATTTGGCTATGACATTGAAATCGGAAAAGATTTTGGAATCTATAAAACGGTGTGGCAAGAACCAAAATATGATGCCAACGAGTATGGTACAAAAATTGTTAAGGCTCTGGTTCCAGGCTGTAAGTTTGATTTTCCAAAGTCATTATACAATGTTTATGACTGCCTTTATGCCGCTGTTGGAAATAACAAAAAAGCCATTATTTTAGATTTTTTCGGCGGTAGTGGTACAACCGCACATGCTGTCCTTGAGCTAAACAAGAATGATGATGGAAATAGGCGGTTTATTTTATGTGAGCAGATGCACTACGTTGAATCCGTAACCGTGCCACGCGTGCATAAAGTCATCCAAAATAATAAGCATGATTCTTTTGTCTACTGTGAGCTAGCGCAGAAGAACCAATTTTTTGTTGATAAAATACAAGGCGCATCAACAACCAAAGACCTGCAAAAATTTTGGATTGAAATGCAAGCAAGAGCATTTTTGAGTTATCGAATTAATCCAAAAACAATAAGCTTAAACAGTGTTGATTTCAATGCTTTAAGTTTTGATGACCAAAAACGCTTTTTAATTGAAGTGCTAGATAAAAACATGCTTTATGTGCCTTTAAGCGAAATGGACGATGAAACTTATGGCATCAGCGAAGAAGATAAAAAACTAAATCGAAAATTTAATGAAAGCGTAAAGCAGGGGCGATAAAGTATGTCAGATGTCAAAACCCTCCAGCAATTACTGAAGGAGGAAATAGGAAAGCAGAATATTGAAAAAACGGAGATTCCGCCGGTTGTCACCGAGAATTTAAACTTAGCGTTTCCAATCCGACCTTATCAAAAGCAAGCTTTTCAATTTTATCTAAATTACTGGCAAAAATTGTTTGAAGGTAAGCCTCGGCAAAACCATCAGCTACTATTTCATATGGCAACGGGTAGTGGCAAAACCTTAATGATGGCGGGTCTCATGCTGCATCTATACTCGCAGGGATACCGAAATTTTCTGTTTTTCGTAAACAGTACGAACATCATAGATAAAACGCGGAATAATTTTTTAAACCCGCTATCTAGTAAATATCTGTTCGCCTCGCAACTAAGTATGGATGATCGTCAATTTTTTATTCGCGAAGTAAAAAATTTTCAGTCCGCCAACTCGGATGATATCAGCATCGTTTTTCAAACTATACAAGGCCTTCATGGGGCGCTAAATGCGCCAAGCGAAAATGCTTTGACCTATGATGACTTTGAGAATCAGAAAATTGTTTTAATTTCAGATGAGGCGCATCATATTAACGCGGATACCAAAAAAGGGGAAGCAACGCAGCAAGAACTGTTTGAAACGATTAGCTGGGAAGGGACGGTTCAACGCATTTTTGAGGCCAACCCCGCGAATGCGCTACTCGAATTTACCGCTACAGTAGACTTTTCCGATCCTTATCTTGCTGCCAAGTATGAGCCACGTTTAATTTTTGACTACAATTTAAAAGAGTTTCGTAAGGATGGATATTCCAAAGAAGTGAAAGTTTTGCAAGCAGACTTATCACCGCTTGAACGCGCATTACAAGCCGTTCTTTTATCACAATATCGGAGGAAAATTTTTGAAAAATATAAGCTTGCTATTAAGCCCGTGATTTTGTTTAAATCGAAAACAATCAAAGGGAGCAAGGACTTTTTTGAAGAATTTAAGGCGGCCATCTTGCTTCTAACTGATAATCAGATTGATAAGGTCTTAAACCGTGACGATCCTTATTTTCAAGCCTTATTAAAATATCTGGCGGCAAATAAAATCACTTTAAGCAACTTGGTAACGGAACTACAAAATGACTTTTCAGAAAATAAACTGATTGAGGTCAACAGCAAAGAAGAAAGTGATGCAAAACAAATAGCCGTCAATTCATTAGAGGACTTCGATAACGAATATCGTGCTATTTTTGCCGTAGACAAGCTCAACGAGGGCTGGGATGTTCTTAATCTTTTTGACATTGTCCGCCTGTACGATACACGAGATAGCAAAGCGGGGAAGGTTGGAAAAACCACAATGAGTGAAGCACAGCTGATTGGGCGTGGTGCGCGATATTGTCCTTTCAAATTAGCGCCTGATCAAGCAAGCGACCAACGTAAGTTTGATTCAAACTTAGAGCATGAAATGCGAATTTGCGAGGAGCTTATATATCATAGCGCCTATAATCCAAAATATATCCAGGAATTAAACTCCGCTCTTCGTGAAATTGGAATAATCTCAAAAGAAACAAAACAACGAGCCATTAAGCTGAAAAATTCATTTAAAACCACCTCGTTTTACAAGACTGGAATGCTGTTTTTGAATGAACAACAAAGATATGATCGTAGTAAAATTTTCGGACTAGATAGCAGTTTAATTCAGAAGCTATATAAAATTCAAATTTATACGGGACAAAGTCAATCCTTGGCGATTTTTGAAGATAAAGCTAATTATAATGGAACCTTCGTGCGTGCGCAGAAAGATTATCTGTTGTCTGACCTTGGTATTTGTGTGCTGCGAAAAGCGATTCAACGCCTTAAGTTTTTCGAATTTGAAACCCTTAAAAAAAATCTGCCCAATCTGAAATCAATCCAGGAGTTTATAACATCCCCCAGCTATATTGGTGGCATCCGAGTTGAGGTTTCGGGCGCAGCTGAACCAATTCAAAATCTTTCTGCGGATAATAAACTTTATGTGGCAACTAAGGTTCTGGAAGAGATTTCCGCTGAAATTGCATCAGATAAAATTGAATATAAAGGCTCAAAAGAATTTAAGCCTTATCTTTTGAAGGACAAAATCACTGACAAAGTACTTAATTTCGCAATGGACGAGGGCGACGACAAGGAATTTGGGCGGTCGATGAATAATCCGGTCGAAACAAGTATTCATCTTGACCTGAGTAGCCGTGATTGGTTTGTTTTCGATGATTGTTATGGTACATCAGAAGAAAAGTTATTAATAAAATACGTTGATAAACAATATTCCGAATTAAAAAAACGTTATTCAGACGTGTATCTAATTCGTAACGAGCGACATTTCAAGATTTACGCTTTTGACGACGGCAGGGCATTAGAGCCAGATTTTATTTTATACCTCATTGGCCATGAGAAAACCGATACCTTGTATTATCAGGTTTTTATTGAACCAAAAGGGGGGCATCTCCTCAAGCAAGATGAGTGGAAAGAGAAATTCTTAATGCGGTTAAAAGCCGAATCAATGATTGAACAGCTTTGGAAAGACAAAAAATACATCATTTGGGGCATGCCGTTCTTCAATTCAAATCAAGAGTATGAATTTGATAATGAATTCGTGTGCGATTTTATAAGCAAAGAAAGAGAGGGTTGATGGAATTCAAAAGGGTATGAAAAAAAGAATTAAGTGGCATATGGCAATAATTTTTAGCGGTACCAATCGCAGTACCGCTTGAAAACACAAATGAAAATCTCCAATTAAATCAATAAATTATAAGCCCTGTTCAATTCCCGCCGCCTCATAACATCCAAAATCGCCGATAAAAAAGGCGTTTTTGTTATTGTTTTCATCCAAAAAAGATCAATAAAGTTTATTGACATCCTAAATTTATGAGGGCGTAAACTAAAGAATATCGTCGACAAGAAGGCTGATGTTAGCAAGGCTAACATTCGAAAATTTGAGCAGGTGTTTGGAAGTTATTTTTACACTATGCAAGCTCGCGGAAAAAATTGCCTGATAGACTGTTGTAAACGAAATGATCTCGATTATTTTAAAACAAATAATCCTGATGCGATTTTTTACGCTAAGCGACATGCAAGCTAAGTCAATTTTGTCGCATCAATTTTTTAAGCAATTTGTTTTTAATGGTAGAGCTGAGCATGTGGACTTTGCTCATTTCTGTTCCAAGCTCCATTTTTAACGTATTTGATTTGCTGATCGATAAAATCTGAGAGGGATATACGCTACGATGTCCAGTCATCAAAAAACTAATGATACAAGAGACAGCTGCGTAAGGCGCAATGGCCGGCCCAAATAATTCAATCGCCATCACGCTCGCTGCAATGGGTGTATTGGCGGTACCTGCTAATACACTGACCAACCCAATCGCTGAAAATACAGCGATATTTAAATGAAAGAGATGTGCGAATGCAGCGCCCGCCGTTGCTCCAATGAAAAATATCGGTGTTACTACGCCGCCACTACCGCCACATCCTAAAGTAATTGAGGTGATCACCGTTTTTAAAATAAATGCATACCAATGTACAGCATGCCCGGTTAAACAATCTTCAATGGTATTAAGCCCTAACCCTAGATATTGTTTAGAAAAAATAAAAACGAATAAAATAATCATGAGGCCCCCGAATAAACCCTTTAAAGAAATGGGGAGATTAAGACGTTTAAAGCCATGATGTCCCAACTTTAAAACCTCAATAAAGAGAAGAGAACATAATCCGAAAAAGACACCTGCTCCCATGACTTCAAGTAAGTACATTTCATTAATCGTCGAAAACAAATGAATAGGATGACGAAAATAAGTAATTCCTAACAGAGAAGAAACTTGGTAAGAAATAATACCCGCAATAAAAGAAGGCAATAAAATATCGTATAAAAGAGCGCCTACAAAAAGCACTTCGACCCCAAATAGCGCACCAGCAATGGGCGTACCAAAGACCGCGGCAAATCCAGCACTAACGCCACAAATGACTAATTTTTTCTTATCCTGATCATTAAAATGGAAAAGGCGAGCGAAAGCGGAAGCAAGTCCAGCACCGATTTGAGCGCATGGGCCTTCTTTGCCGGCTGACCCACCACAGGCAATTGTTATGATGGTCGTCACTAATTTAATAGGCACTACCAATAAAGGAATATTGCCAGCACGTTGGTGAATGGCTTCGATGACTTTTTCTGTGCCATGTCCTTCGGCTTCTGGCGCCAGGTGTTGAATAAGAAAAGCGCTTAAAAATAAGGCTACCGGCAAAATTAAAAAGTAATAGCGATAATGTTCGCTGAGATTAATCGTATATTTTAAAAGCAGCAGAAATCCTGCTGTCGATAATCCGACTATCAAACCAATCATCGTTGCTAAAATAACCCATTTTGCAATGCTAACAAATAAAATAGCTTCTTCCGTGATTTTCTTTTTCATATTGATTATCTCCTACTTTGTTGGGCCGCTTGGTAACAAGGGTTCAGCAAGAGGGTTTCGATGGCAAAAACGATCTCTCATGTTTTGAAACAAAAAAGTGCTTTTTGTAAAAATTGCAGATGTGCAATTTGCAAATCCTTTTCCTGTTTTCCAACAATCAGAGACGATTTCTTCCATTGTTGAATCTTTACGATGCTTTGTATCTACTGCGAACCAATGATTCCACATATTCCCCAGGCGCGTACCTAATGTTCTACCCATTTCTGAAGCTAAAATTGTTTCAACCGCTAATGCCTCCCCATCTGATTTAAATGCATCATTTGAGAAAAATTGCTGACAATAGAGTGTGGCAACCAATGTAGCAATTGCTGCAAGCGGCTCCATAACAGTAATGGCGGTTATTTTATCGCGATGACAAAATAATGTGTGTATATCGCTCAGTAATCTCCCGCTGGTATAAAAACCTGATTGAACAGTATAGGTTGAAACGAGCATTTGCATAATAAATTGCTTTAACGTCCATGTAGGCATTAAGGTGGTTGGATCAATTTCACCATTACGCACTTGTTCAATTAAGGGCCGAAGAAAAGGATACATGGCACCTAATGTCATACCAAGATGGGTAGTTATTCCTGTTGGTGTAATGCTGATTAGCCGAGCTATCAAGTGAGAGCTCAGTTCAGGACATTTTACGTTGGGGACCATAAAAATTTCTTTATCAAATATGGGATGATGCGGTTATTGGGCGCATAAAATGCTCTTTAAAAATGCTATCTACGCGGGAGGGAGCTAAAGGCTCCTGTTTTTCCGGGTTTAATAGGGGGCGATCTGAAAAATGTAAGGCATCTAAGGATGCTATTAAAAACACATTCTCCTATCGCGTCAACTGTCCTACAGCATGTTTGCTGGTCTTTTACCACCTCATCGAAGTTGAAAAGACGGTTTTTGTTTCCACTTATCATAATAATCACCTTTTATTTTTATTATTAATCAGTCTAAAAACTCATTGAAAATATCGTACATAAGTTATTTGCCATTGTTTTTGATGTTTTATCACCTTACAATAGAAACAAACATGCAAACATCATGAATGATTTTTATATGATTTATTGTTGAATCATTTTAGATTCATTTTTTGAGTTTGTCAACTTTTCATGAATCAATCAGGTGGGAAAATGAGGGAAAAAGAAGCGAAAGTGAGCAAGCTAGACAAAGTTATCAACGGTTTAATAGAAGGTGGCGTTTCAAAAAAATTTTTTTCGAAGCCCATTTCTGTTAGATTGCCACTCCTGGCTATTGCTCAAATCGATGTCTTGGCCGCTATGAAAGACGTGAGTCGAAATGTTTTAGTCAATGAAATTGTAGAGGCCGCACTGGAGCAATTATTAGACAGAATGAGAGAAACGAATCCCAAAATGGCTCACTCATTAGAAGAAAAAGCGGCCAAAATTGCTAAGGAGATGTCGGAAGATTAGGAATAGCCCGCTTACTCAATAGAATAAATGAACTTATTCGCCGTTGATGGTCTGAAATGGCGTTGTAATTTAACCTCATTATATCTGCGCATTGTTGTTAGCACCCTGGCCGCAGGATATTGCTTTTTGGCAATACCCATAGCCGTACCGCCATCCCTAACAAATTAAAAATTAGCCATTAATCGATAACTTAATGCAGCGGCCCAATTCCCGCCGCTCTTTTAGGCAATCGATGCAGAATATAGGCTATAAAAATCGATAAAATTGCTGCAAAAAAACACCATACAGACACGCGTCGACCCAGATAGAAATAATTAGATATGATGGACGAGGCCAGAAGCAAGATGGCAAATATTCTTATTTTAATGTTTGGAATAATTAAAAAAGGCGCGATTGTAATAAACAAATACATCAGACGATAAATATCTTTAATGAGCTGTGGGATCACCCAATCATAATGGATAGATCCACAAGTGGTTTTTGTACTGAAAGGATTGATCCCCATAATAATTGGTAGATACATTGCAGCACCGATAACCACACCAAAACCCAATAAGGCTAATAATAGCTTTCTCCTGGTTGATTCTTCTTTTTCTGCAATAAAATACATTGAAAGTGGAGAAAAAACTGGCCAAAAAAATAAAGCAAAAAAAAGAAACCCCAACGAGGTTAATTTTAAAAAAAACAGATGATTCCCTCGTAGGCTCACCCATACTAAACCTTCAATAATTTGTTGAATTCCAAAAAACAGAGGCATAGAAGCGAATAGTAGATATTTTTTATTTTTCGTTATTGAATTATGTATCGTATAGAAACTTATAGAGAGCAATACCGCCCCTGTAGAAAAGCTAATGGGCGCTGAAAAACACATCGACAACTCTCCTTGTACGTGGACGCATTATGTGTAACCCACGCTTAGATAAACAAAGTTTTAGATGCGTTTTCTGACGCTTGATGTGGCGCTCTAAAATAAAATATAAAAACAAAAAAATTATGAGGATTTTTTTCTTTCCGACTCCAGGAATTGCCCTATTTGAGTCTGACCATTTTCACAACTTGTCCATTCAGCATAACCTTTTTCTTCAAGTTTTTTCAGAAGAGTAAGCCATTCCTCATGATCCCATTGTTTTCTATTTTTTAACCATGCCTTTAGTTCTTTTTCAGGAAAAGGACATCCCTGAGTTTTTGTTTCTTTTGAAGTTGCTTTTTGACATCCACATTTTTCCCCTATCATTTAACACCTCCATAACTAATGATTGCAGTATTCAGAATAAAATATTACACAGACGATAGCAAAGAAATTTTTGTTTTTATTTGTCTGCCACCCTTGTCGAAATCTGAGTTCGCGATATCGATGGTTTTTTGAATATCAATCGGTGGAATTTAAGCCATTACAAATCAAGAGATACGTGAGCGTCACTGTCCGCGAGTATTAGGAATTGATGAGCACTCATTTAGTCGTAAGCGATGTAAAAATGGCTTTGCGACGACATTCTGTGATTTGCGTAAGCACCGTGTGTTCGATGTTGTGCAAGGTCGTTCTGCTTCAGACCTCGATAGTTACATGCGTTCGCTCAAAGGCAAAGAAGCGGTACAAGTTGTTTGTATTGACTTAAGCAGCAGTTATAAGTCCATCGTCAAACAGCACTTTCCAAAAGCGATGATCGTCGCGGACCGTTTCCATGTGATTCGACAACTCAATCATCAATGCTTGCAAGCCTATCAGCAGATTGCCCCTGGATTAAAATATCAGCGAGGCTTGCTTTTGGCGTTAAGGATGAATCCGGAAAAGCTAACAGCCAAACGCTTGAAGCAACGTAATGACTATTTTACGGAGCAGCCTGCCATTGAAGCGATCTACCGTTTTAAGCAGCGATTACATCAGTTGCTGATGTATAAACACTGTACGGCTAAAAAGTGTCGTCGTTTGATTCCGATCTTCCTACGGCGTATTGCAGAACTCAAGGCGTCGCCGTTTCAGTCGCTCAAAACGCTAGGTAATACTTTATATCAATGGAGAGAGGAGATCGCTAGAATGTGGCGGTTTACTAAAAGCAATGGTATCACTGAGGGCTTTCATCGAAAGATGAAGCTTATTCAAAGACGCGCTTATGG
>MGXH01000036.1 GCA_001801305.1 Gammaproteobacteria bacterium GWE2_42_36 | reverse complement strand
AAAACAATGCATCAAAATTTAATAAACTATGAATATTAACGAATCCCAAACTCAGGTTTATGATATACTGCGCCGTTAATTGACAAAGAGCGAGCGTGGCGAGTGGAGCGATTGATTACAACAGAAGCCTTAACCGAAGAAGTCCTGTTAGACCGACAAATTCGTCCGAAAGCATTGCAGGATTATGTCGGACAAAGACCTGTTCGAGAGCAGATGGAAATTTTTATTCATGCGGCTAGAAAGCGGCAGGAAGCGTTGGATCACGTCTTAATTTTTGGCCCGCCTGGATTGGGCAAAACAACATTGGCGCATATCATTGCCCATGAAATGGGCGCCAATTTAAAGCAAACGTCCGGGCCTGTGCTCGAAAAGGCTGGCGATTTAGCAGCGCTACTCACCAATCTTGAAAAAGATGATGTTTTATTCATTGACGAAATTCATCGACTCAACCCCGTGATCGAAGAAATTCTTTATCCTGCGATGGAAGACTATCAAATTGATATTATTATCGGCGAAGGGCCTTCGGCACGCTCAATCAAATTGGATATTCCTCCGTTTACTTTAATTGGTGCAACAACTCGCGCGGGTTTATTGACTTCGCCCTTACGCGATCGCTTTGGCATAGTGCAACGATTGGAATTTTATGAAGTCGCTGATTTGGCTCATATTGTGCATCGTTCAGCGCATATTTTAAACGTAACGATTGATGAAGCGGGCGCATTGGAAATTGCCAAGCGATCACGCGGAACGCCCCGTATTGCCAATCGATTGTTAAGACGTGTCCGAGATTATGCGGAAGTCAAAGGCAATGGGGTCGTACAAAAAACGATGGCTGATGCCGCGCTGAATTTGCTCGATGTAGACGTACATGGATTTGATATGCTGGATCGAAAATTATTATTGGCGATGATCGATAAATTTGATGGGGGCCCGGTAGGCATTGACAGCTTAGCAGCGGCCATCGGAGAGGAGCGAGGGACCATTGAAGATGTGTTGGAGCCTTTTTTAATCCAAAAAGGATTTATGATGAGGACGCCGCGCGGCAGAATGGCGACTCGACATGCTTACCTACACTTCGGCCTTAAAATGCCGGATCAGTTGGTAGCGCAGAAATCTTTATTGACTGATGATGAAAACAATGAATAGTGAACAAAAAGAAAAATCACCATTATTTATTTGGCCTGTTCGTGTTTATTACGAAGATACAGATTGTGGTGGTGTTGTTTATCATACGAGTTATATTCGATTCATGGAGCGGGCGCGGAGCGAGCAGGTGATTTCGCTTGGATTTGGTCAAGCAGCGTGGAGTAACATGAAAATCGGTTTTGCAGTTTCTGCTTTGCAAATTGATTATTTGCAGCCAGCGAAATTATATGATCAATTGCAGGTTGAAACACAGTTGCTTAAAATAGCGCGCGCATCGGTCGTGTACGAGCAAGTGATTCGGCAAGCGCGAGAGGCGCAATGTGTGTACTGTCAGGCGACGATCAAAGTGGTTTGTGTTGGCGTGCATGACTTTAAGCCGTGTGCGATACCCTATGATTTGCGAACTGCATTATTAAGTTTTAATCATCGTGAAGGAGAGAATAAGCGTGGTCGTTAATTCAACTTTTCTACAATATTTTATTTCAGCGAATCCCATCGTGAAAGTCGTGATGCTGTTGTTGTTATCAGCCTCGTTAGTGTCATGGGTCTTTATTTTTCAACGTTACTTTTATTTTAAATGGATAGGGCAAAGTCTCAAACAATTTGAAATGCAATTTTGGCAAGAGGAAGATTTGATGACGTTGTATCAGGTCTTATCAGCACAAGAGAGCGTTGAAGGAATTGAGAAAATATTTGTGGCAGGATTTCGAGAATTTACCCGATTAAAACAGCGTAAAGTATTCGATCCTTTGTCGATTACCGAAGGGGTACAACGCGCAATGAAAGTGGCGCGTATGCAGGTAACGGACGAGCTCGAATATCATTTGACCTTTTTAGCGACTGTGGGATCGACGAGTCCCTACGTCGGTTTGTTTGGAACCGTTTGGGGTATCATGACCGCTTTTCACGCACTGGGAGATGTTCAGCAAGCGACTATCTCCATGGTGGCGCCGGGCATATCCGAAGCGCTTGTAGCGACGGCGATGGGCTTATTTGCAGCGATTCCGGCCGTTGTTGCTTACAACCGTTACTCCAATGAAGTGGAGCGAATTTTAAGTCGTTATGAGGCGTTTGAAGAAGAGTTTATTAATTATCTTTCTCGACAATTGCAAGCGAATTAGTAAGGAAAAATAATATGAGAACGCGGAGCAAACGACGTGCAATGGCTGAAATCAATGTAGTCCCTTATATTGATGTGATGCTCGTTTTATTGATTATTTTTATGATTACGGCCCCTTTATTAAGCCAAGGCGTTCAAGTTTCATTGCCGCAGGCGCAATCGAAACCGATTGCATCAAAAGATAATTTGCCCATTATTGTCAGCGTCGATGCAGCAGGCGCATATTACTTAAATATCGCGGCTAATCCGCAATCGCCTATTTTAGCGGGAGATTTAGTGACACGTATTGCGGCAGAAATAGCCATTGCTAAACAAAACAATCAGGATCGCATGGTGCTTGTGAGAGGTGATCAGGCTGCCAATTATGGGAATGTGGTGCAAGCGATGGTGTTATTACAAAAAGCGGGGGTTGTGCAGGTGGGACTCATGACGCAAACCCCGGCACGGGAATCATAAAATGAAAGTAACTACTCAGCACGCTCGGATTTTTCATAGATTTTTTGTCAAAAATCATCCAAAATCTGAACGTTCTTGTATTATCAGGATCATGGTGAATAATTACAAATGAAACAGTCAAAACGATATTACGGAAAAGCCACGATTTATACCGCGATCATTTATGGGGTCGCGCTCGTTTTTTTACTCATCAGTTTTCGATCGGCGAAACTGTATACGCAAGGCGTGAATCCTCAGGAGAAAATTGTACAAGCGGTTACCGTGGATGCTTCTAAAGTACAGCAGACGATTCAACAAATTCAATCACAAGCCGCCGAAAAGCAAGCGGCTGAACTAGCACAGCAAAAACAGTTAGCGACTCAAGCAGCCTTAGCGAAGCAGCAACGTCAACAAGCGGAACAACAATTGGCACAATTACAAGCCACTCAGCAAAAATTGGTTGCAACACAACAAGCGCAAGCGGTTAAAGCGCAGCAAGCGTTGACGCAAATCCAACAGCAGCAGGCACAAGCCAAGCAGCAATTGGCCGATGTGCAGAAGCAGAAACAATTAGCTCAAGCACAGGCCGCTGCGCAAAAACAAGCGGCTTTGTTAAAACAGCAACAAGATCAAACAGAGCAATCGCTCCAATCCCAAATTACTGCAGAAGAGCAAAAGGTGGCGGGCGCGCAATCACAAGAAGCCCAATCGGAAATTGATAAATATAAAGGGCTTGTTTTAAACGCGATTGGTCAGCAGTGGATTATGCCATCCAATGTGAATAAAAATTTATCATTACAATTGTTAATTCATGTCGCACCGGGTGGCACGGTGTTAGATGTTCAGGTGACACAATCCAGCGGCGATGCCGTTCTCGATCGTTCGGTATTAACGGCTTTATCAAAAGCCTCTCCTTTGCCGGTCCCCAGTGATCCCGCCTTGTTCGATCAATTTCGAGAATTGCATTTAACGGTTCGGCCGGAAGGGTTGTTAGCGGCAGGATAGTCGAAAACGAGGGGTGACCGTGATCGAGTCGCAACCGATTTTCCTCCGAGGCTCGAATTCAAAAAGATGAGGAAGGAGATGAAGGAAACGACATGTTAACTCAGAAAAACAGACATTATTTCATCCTTTATCTGACAGTAGTTACCGTCAGTTTGGCATTGAGCGCGATCAGTATTTATCATTATCCTGTTTTTAATCCCGATGGTCTTCGTTATTTTGCGGCAGCCAATGCGTATGTGTCGCAAGGATTCAGTGCCGCTTTTGGCCCTTATAATTGGCCATTTTATTCAATATTACTTGTTTATCTCAGTAAATTATCCGGATTGACATTGTTGCAATCCGCCTATTTTCTGAATATCATTTTTTCTTTGGGAATCGTATTGGTTTTCATCGAGATTATTCGACTCTTCACACCTTCAATAAAAATGTTGTGGTTGGCTGCGCTCGTTATTTTAATTTGCCATCAATTTAATGCAAATCGTTATGCGGTAATACGTGATCAAGGGTATTGGTTTTTTTATTTGTTATCGATTTTGTTTTTGATTCGATATGTTTGTCAAGACCGTTGGCTTTATAGCATAGGGTGGTCGCTGAGTTTGCTGATTAGTTTTTTATTTCGTATTGAAGGGGCTGTCTTTCTTTTAGCGGTTCCACTCGGCATTTTTACGCTGCCTCAATTATCTTGGAAAAAACGGCTAACATTATACGTGAAGTTAAACGTGCCTCTGTTGATTTATCTGGCTATTTTATTTGGCGCGTTATGGCATTGGCATTTGTACACGGTTGAGCATAGTAGCCGATTGTATGAATTGTATTATAAAAGACCTCATGCGGTGTTAGGAACCGCCAATGGGTTTTCTCAGCGCCTGGCTGCGGTGAAGCAATTTATTTTGCCGCCGGAGGGAAGTTATGATGCGGGTGCATTTTTATTGCTGGGGGCGGTGGGTGTTTTTTTATGGCACCTCGTCAGTCAATACACGCTCACGTTTTCATTTCTTACCGTCTACGCGATTTTTTATGGGCTCATCACCCACCGTATAGTCAAAAATATTTTATTGAATTATCTGGTCGTTAGTCTGATTTTGCTGATTTTTTTCTATGAGCAAAGTTTGTTTTTAGCAGATCGATACGTGATGGGGATTTCATTTGTCTTTTTGCTTTTTGTACCATTTGGATTGGCTGATCTTTACCAGCGTTGGCGAATGAGGCCGCGAACTTCTTTCTCGATTCACCATGTTCTCTTTCCGCTGATTTGTGTGGGATTATTAAGTATGGCCGTGAGTAGCGTACATCGTTTCGGTCATTCAAAAATTTACCAGTATCAAGCCAGCCAGTGGATGAAATCTCATATTCCTGCCTCGGCGAGTGTGTGTGTTGATGATGGTGTGATGGCTTATTTATCGAATCGACCCACCACGCCGCTCGATATCAAAACCCCTCAAGGGCGTTTTGATATTGCGAAAATTCAACGGGCGCCTTGGCGGCATTGTGATTATGTTTCTATTATCATGGATGGCGAGCAAAAGTCGCTGGAGCAATTATTGATTGCTCGAATGGGTACTCCGATCCTGTCGTTTCAATCGGGCTATCATCAAGCGCAAGTCGCCATTTTTAAAATCAACCAATAGCATACGAGGGTCAATTGATGGCAAAAACAATTTTAGTGGTGGGCGGAGCAGGGTACATTGGTTCTCACATGGTGAGCACATTGATTGAGCGGGGTTATACACCGGTTGTTTTCGATAGCTTAGTGACGGGTTATCGGGATGCGGTATCTTCGGGTTGTCCTTTTATCGAAGGTGATTTAGCCGATATTCACCAAATCGAGTTGGCTTTTCAGCGATATACCTTTGATGCGGTGATGCATTTTGCCTCTTTTATTCAAGTAGGCGAATCGACTAAAGATCCCCAAAAATATTATATTAACAATGTAAGCAATACACTGAATTTATTGCAGGTCATGCTAAAACGCCATGTGAAATATTTTATTTTTTCTTCTTCGGCGGCCGTTTATGGAACGCCGCTGTATACGCCAATTGATGAAAAGCATCCACAATTGCCGATCAATCCGTACGGTCGAACCAAGTCGATGATCGAATCAGTATTAAAGGATTATGACGAGGCATATCAGTTGAGATCCATTTCTTTACGCTATTTTAATGCGGCCGGGGCGCATCCTGATGGATTGCTGGGTGAACGGCATAATCCCGAAACGCATTTGATCCCGCTCGTCTTGCAAGTGGCCACGGGCAAAAGAAAAACCATCGATGTGTATGGCGATGATTATCCTACGCCTGATGGCACCTGTGTTCGAGATTATATTCATGTCAGCGATTTGTGTGAGGCGCATTTGCTCGCGTTGGAATTTTTATGGCAAAACAATCGAAGTGAATTTTTTAATTTAGGTAATGGCCATGGTTATTCCGTGAAAGAAGTGATCGAAGTGGCAAGAAAAGTGACCGGCAAATCGATTATTGTTAATCAAGCGCCACGTCGAGAAGGAGATCCGGCGGTTTTAGTGGCGAGCTCAGCAAAAGCGATGCAGCAGCTCAATTGGCAACCCCGATATGCGTTACTCGAAACCATTATCGAACATGCGTGGCAGTGGGAGAAATCGAGAGTTTAGAAAGTGATGCAGCAGCCCCAAAGTGAGTTCTGCACATAGTGCACGTGGTTTTGTTTCTCGCTGAGCTTCTTGTGAGTGGTCCTATTTTTTCATGGTAGTTTCGGTTTTTTTCGGTAAAATAGGCGCGCATTCGAGGGGGCTTATTCCGTAAATAAAGTAAGCATTGCAACAACTAACGTGATGACTCGGAAGGGGAATGCGATTATGAGAATTACAGTGATTGGCACGGGGTATGTGGGCTTGGTGACAGGCGCTTGTTTTGCCGAGATGGGTAATGAGGTGACTTGTATCGACGTGGATCAACAGAAAATTGAGCGTTTAAAACAAGGCATTATGCCTATTTATGAGCCAGGATTAGAGGATTTAGTTAAACGGAATTACAAAGAGGGACGGCTACACTTTGCGCTGTCTTTAGAAGAACAAAAAAAATCGGCACAGGTTTATGTTATTGCGGTTGGAACGCCAAGTGATGTCGATGGTTCTGCCGATTTAAAATATGTTTTATCGGTTGCCAAATCATTAGGTCAGTATTTAAATGAATATGCGGTGATTGTTGATAAATCAACGGTACCCATAGGAACGGCTGAAAAGGTCAAAGCGACCATTCAAAAAGAACTCAATAAGCGCAAGAAAAAAATTAAATTCGATATGATCAGTAACCCTGAATTTTTAAAAGAGGGTGCTGCTATTGATGATTGTATGCGGCCTGATCGGGTTGTCATTGGTGCGGATAATGATCATGCCCTTGGGGTGATGAAAGAATTGTATAGTCCCTTTGCGCGGGATCATGAGCGCATGATTTGTATGGGAATTCGCGATGCAGAAATGACCAAATATGCAGCAAATGCGATGTTGGCGACAAAAATTTCTTTTATGAATGAAATAGCCAATTTATGCGAACGTATGGGCGCTGATGTTGAAAAAGTGCGTTTAGGGATTGGATCTGATTCTCGCATTGGATTTCCTTTTATTTATCCGGGTTGCGGTTATGGCGGATCTTGTTTTCCAAAAGACGTAAAAGCGCTTATTCATCTCGCGCAAGAGTATCAATTTTTGCCGTTGGTTTTGAATGCAGTCGAAGAACGCAACGATGAGCAAAAGCATGTGTTGGGTCAGAAGTTAATTAAGCGATTTGGTAAAAAACTGAAAGGAATGAAAATTGCTCTCTGGGGATTGGCGTTTAAACCGGGAACGGATGACATGCGTGACGCTCCTTCAATAGTATTTTTAAAACAGATGATCACGCGGGGTGCAGAAATTGTTGCCCATGATCCCGAGGCGATGGGGGTTGCTCAGAAAGAATTGCCAACGAAATGGCTTAAGTCGGGGCAATTGAAATTAGTGGAAGATCAAAATGCTGTATTTAATGACGCCGATATTTTTGTGTTGATCACAGAATGGAAACAATTTAGAAACCCCGATTTCAAAATGATCAAACGAAAAATGCGGGGCAATTATGTTTTAGATGGCCGCAATCAATATGACCCCGAAAAATTACGCGCGATAGGATTGATTTACGAGGGAATTGGAAGAGCCGAAAGAAAATAATAGAGAGGTTGTATGGCTGTTTTACTTCCAGTCATTTTAGCAGGAGGAAGTGGCACACGATTGTGGCCGCTTTCTCGAGCAGAAAAACCGAAACAGTTTTTATCGCTGATCAGTGATAAAAGTTTGTTGCAGGAGACGGTTCAAAGAACAAAGGCTTTTACCGACGTTTTGCCACCGCTCGTTATCTGTAATCATCAACACCGTTTTTTGGTGGCGGAACAACTTCAAGAAATGGGTGTTAAGCCCTCAGCAATTATCATCGAACCGATGGGTCGGAATACGGCGCCGGCAATTACTATTGCTGCTTTATTCGCTCAGGAAAGATTCAAAGAGGCTTTGCTCTGTGTGATGCCGTCGGATCATGTGATTGGCCGGTTAGAAAATTTTTATCAAGCGCTTGAAGTGGCGCGCCGACAGGCGAGCCATGATAAATTAATTACGCTCGGTATCGTGCCGACGCATGCTGAGACGGGCTTTGGTTATATTCAAAGAGGCGCCGCAGAGGTAGGCGACTCCATCTATCCTGTCAGTCGATTTGTCGAAAAACCCGATATTGAAACAGCCAAGCAATATGTTGCACAAGGGGATTACTACTGGAATAGCGGGATGTTTGTATTTTCAGCCTCACGATTTTTAACAGAAATCAAAGCGTATGAACCGGCTATTTTTTCCGCTTGTTTAAAAGCCTTCCAACAGCGACAAGAAGATGCAGATTTTCTTCGACTCGAGCCAAAAGCTTTTGAAAGCAGTCCCTCAATATCGATTGATTATGCCGTGATGGAAAAAACAACGGATGCGATGGTTGTACCGATGGACGCAGGATGGTCTGATGTGGGGTCGTGGCAAGCCTTGTTTGATATGAGTCCAAAAGATCAAGAAGGCAATGTGCTTCGAGGCAATGTGGTGGTTGATCAGACGACTAATTGCTATTTGCGTGCTGAGCATCGATTGCTCGCGGTAGTTGGGGTGAATGACTTGATCGTGATTGAGACGGAAACGGCGGTTTTGGTCGCAGATAAAGCGCATGCGCAAAACATAAAACGGTTCGTGGAATCATAAAAGTAGCATAACTATTGAGCGCGCTCTTGTATCATCAAGATCTCGGTGAATAGTTACAAAGTAGCGATCAAATAGTATTGTTTAGGATGTAAGATTTGTTAAACTGGCATGAAACTTTCTTAGACTAACAGATGGGATTTTTTATGAAGGGTATTATTTTAGCAGGCGGCGCGGGCACACGATTGCATCCCGCCACGTTATGTACCAGTAAGCAATTACTACCCATTTACGATAAACCGATGATCTACTATCCACTTTCGGTATTAATGCTGGCCGGTATTCGAGATATTTTAATTATATCCACTCCTCGCGATTTGCCACGCTTTAAGGAATTATTGCAAGATGGGTCAGCGTGGGGATTACAGTTTAGTTATGCCGAACAAGAAAAACCCGCAGGTATTTCGCAAGCGTTTATTATTGGCGAATCATTTATTGGCAATGATTCGGTGTGCTTGATTTTAGGCGATAATATTTTTCATGGAGAAGGTTTTAGTCAGCAACTCCAAAAAATCGCTTTGAAAAAACAAGGCGCCACGGTTTTTGGCTATTATGTCAATGATCCGGAGCGATATGGCGTGGCTGTTTTTGATGAGCACAATAAAGTGACCGCCATTGAAGAAAAGCCAAAAACACCTAAATCTCATTATGCGGTGACAGGATTATATTTTTACGACAATCAGGTTGTTGATTTTGCTAAATCTTTAAAGCCTTCTGCGCGCGGAGAATTAGAAATCACCGATTTAAATAATTTATATATTCAAAAAAATCAGCTGGACTTGGTGAAGCTGCATCGCGGGTTTGCTTGGTTGGATACGGGTACGCATCATGCCCTATTAGAAGCTTCTCATTATTTTGCCGTATTGGAAGATCGACAAGGATTGAAAATTGCGGCACCTGAAGAAATTGCTTGGCGAATGAAATATATTACGGATGAACAATTACAACGTTTGGCTGAGCCATTAAAGAAAAATGAGTACGGGCAATATTTGTTGAAATTATTAGAAGAATCTATGTGAGGAATATGAGCATGTATCGACCTAAAAACATATTGATTACTGGTTCAGCGGGGTTTATTGGTTGTAATTTCGTCCGTTATATTTTAACACAAGATCCATCGGTTAATATCGTGAGCTTAGATAAATTAACGTATGCGGGGAACCAGGAAAATTTACCTCAGGATAGCCGACATATTTTCGTGCAAGGGGATATTCTGGATCGCTCGCTCGTGCTTCAGCTTCTGCGTGATCATGCAATTGATACAATTGTTCATTTTGCAGCAGAAAGTCATGTCGATCGTTCTATTACCGGGCCTTCAGTATTTGTCGAAACCAACGTACTAGGTACATGCACTTTGTTAGATGCCGCGAAACAATATTGGTTAGAAGAAAAAAAATTCAATGCGGAGCATTGTCGATTTCACCATATTTCAACGGATGAAGTGTATGGTCAATTAGACTTGCATGATCCTGCTTTTACAGAAACAACGCCTTATCATCCAAGCTCTCCTTATTCCGCATCAAAAGCGTCCTCCGATCATTTCGTGCGGGCTTATCATCATACTTATGGCTTGCCGATCACGCTGTCTAATTGTTCGAATAATTATGGTCCTTATCAGCATGACGAAAAACTCATTCCGACGGTCATTCGCGCTTGTGTTCATCAGCAATCGATTCCTGTTTATGGCAATGGACAAAATGTGCGGGATTGGCTGTATGTTGAAGATCATTGTGAGGCGATTTATACTATTTTAAATCGAGGGCAAGTAGGTGAAACCTATAATATTGGTGGGCAATGTGAGCGAGATAATTTATCGCTTATTAAAGCAATTTGTACCCTGATGGATGCGTTACGGCCTATTGGGCAAAAACATGAAACATTAATTTCGTTTGTGAAGGATCGTGCTGGGCATGATTTTCGATACGCGATTGATAATACCAAAATCAAATCACAATTGAATTGGATGCCCAAGTACGATTTGAATATGGGGTTAGCGTCGACGCTACAATTTTATTTAGCGAGATATATTGCTCACGAATGAGATTTTTGGGGTAACTCCCCAGCTGGGATCGTGATGATACAAGAACGTTCCTTCGAGCGCGCTGAGCAGTTACGACGAAGGTAGACAGTACGAGTTTCGTACTTTATGAGGCGTTTTTACGTCGTCATTGCGAGGAGCGTGAGCGTCGAAGCAATCCAGTTCTGATGCTGGATTGCTTCGACTGCGCCTCGCAATGACATAGGAATAATAGTGTGATCTGTCGCATAATTTAACAAAGCGCGAACGCGTGTACAGTAGGAGGAAAAATGAAAGCAGTGATTTTAGCGGGTGGATTAGGTTCTCGTTTATCGGAAGAAACAGAGCTTAAACCCAAGCCCATGGTTGAAATTGGCGGCAAGCCGATTTTATGGCACGTCATGAAAATTTATTCGACTTATGGGGTGACTGAATTTGTGATTTGCCTTGGGTATAAAGGATATGTGATCAAAGAGTATTTCGCGAATTACTTTTTGCATATGGCAGATGTCACGTTTGATATGCGTAATAATTCCATGCAGATACATCACCAATCCGCAGAACCTTGGAAAGTGACGTTAGTCGATACAGGTGATAACACGATGACCGGCGGACGCTTAAAGCGAGTAAAACCTTATATTGAAAACGATGAATCATTTTGTCTCACTTATGGCGATGGCGTGGGTAATGTTGATATTGCCGCGGTTATTGCATTGCATCAAAAAGAAAATCGTCTGGCGACCGTGACAGCGATGCAGCCACCGGGACGGTTTGGCGCTTTAGAATTTACCGGCAATCAGCTAACGAATTTTGTTGAAAAACCGCATGGCGATGGTGGATGGATTAATGGCGGATTTTTTGTACTTTCTCCGAAAGTTATCGACTATATCGCGGGTGATGCGACTCTATGGGAACAAGAGCCGATGCGAAATTTAGCAAAAGATGGACAGATGAGCGTTTATTTTCATGACGGGTTTTGGCAGCCGATGGATACGTTGCGAGAAAAACAATTATTGGAAAGTTTATGGGCCTCGGGCAAAGCGCCTTGGAAAGTATGGGAATAATTTATTATGTTTGAAAAGAGTTATCACGGTCGAAAAGTTTTAATCACAGGGCATACTGGGTTTAAAGGATCCTGGTTAGCAGCTTGGCTGACTCAGCTCGGTGCGAATGTCGTTGGCTTGTCTTTGAAGCCCAATACAACACCGTCTCATTTTGATTTGCTTCAATTGCCGATTGATTCCCATTTTGTTGATATTCGCGCGCAAGATGCAGTCGCGAAAGTGATACGTGATGTGCAGCCGGAAATTGTTTTTCATTTAGCCGCACAACCGTTGGTTCGTGATTCTTATTTGGATCCTTTATATACCCTCGAAACTAATATCATGGGAACGGCCAATTTATTACAAGCGTGTCGACAGGTCGACAGTATTCGATCGATTGTCGTTGTTACATCGGATAAGTGTTACGAAAATAAAGAGTGGGTTTGGGGCTATCGAGAAAATGATCCGATGGGTGGGTATGATCCTTATAGCGTGTCGAAAGGCTGTTCTGAATTAGTGACGGCCAGCTTTCGAAACGCCTATTTTAATTTAGATCAATATGGGCGAACACACCATGTTTTAGTGGCGAGTGCAAGAGCCGGTAATGTGATTGGCGGAGGAGATTGGGCCAAAGATCGATTAATTCCGGATATTGTTCGGGCGACGGTGAAGCGAGAAACCGTGCCAATTCGATGTCCGCATGCAACAAGACCCTGGCAGCATGTATTGGAATGTTTGAGCGGTTATTTATGTTTAGGCGTTAAATTATTGCAAGGGGATAAGCAATTTGCAGAAGGCTGGAATTTCGCACCTTCGTCGAGTGGCGAAGTGCCGGTGCAGGCAATTGTGCACCTCATGCAATCTTATTGGCCGCAATTAGCTTATGAGGTGATCGCACAGACCAATCAATTGCATGAAGCGCATTTGCTTAAATTAGACGCATCCAAGGCCAATATTTTATTGAAGTGGAAAAGTGTGTGGGGGCTCGAAGAAACTATTCAAGCGACGACAGAGTGGTACCGTGATTTTTATGAACGTGAAAAAATCATGACGATGAAAGATATTGATCATTATGTGAATAGCGCGAAATCGATAGGATTGTGGTGGGCTGATTAACGCAAGTTGTGCAAAACGCGAAACTTGTAAATAAATAAAAAGGTGTGATATGAGCGAAGCAGAACAACTAAAAAAAACTATTTTGGAACAGGTAAAACAGTATTATGAATTGGTGCATTCACCGAAGCATAAAAAGTTTTTGCCCGGGCAATCTCGAGTGCCTTACGCGGGACGCGTATTTGATGAGCACGAGATGACCAATTTGGTTGATGCGGCGCTGGAATTTTGGTTAACCGAAGGCCGTTTTACGGATCAATTTGAAAAAAGCCTAGCGAAAAAATTAGGTGTGAATTTTTCATTGCTCGTAAACTCAGGTTCATCCGCTAATTTGTTGGCCTTTATGACATTGACGTCTCCGTTATTGGGGAAACGACAAATTCAAAGAGGCGATGAAGTGATTACCGTAGCCGCTGGTTTTCCAACCACAGTGGCGCCGATGATTCAATATGGCGCTATTCCTGTTTTTGTTGATGTAGTTGTTGAAGATGGCACTTATAACATTGATTGCAAATTGCTTGAACAAGCCTTATCCGAAAAAACAAAACTGGTGATGGTTGCACATACATTGGGTAATCCCTTTGATTTAGCGCAAGTGAAAGCATTTTGTCAGCGCCATCAATTATGGTTAATTGAAGATAATTGTGATGCCTTAGGATCACGTTATCAAGGCCGGTATACAGGCACTTTTGGTGATATTGGCACGAGCAGTTTTTATCCACCCCATCATATGACGATGGGAGAGGGTGGCGCGGTTTATATGAACGACCCGTTATTAAAAACGATTGCTCGCTCGATGCGTGATTGGGGCAGGGATTGCATTTGTCCTTCGGGAAAAGATGATACTTGCCAACGCAGGTTTGCCACACAGCATGGAATATTGCCTGTTGGTTATGATCATAAATATGTGTACTCCCATTTTGGTTATAATTTAAAAGCGACGGATTTACAAGCTGCGATTGGGTGCGCACAACTGGAAAAACTAGAGGCGTTTACGGAAAAACGAAAAAATAATTGGCAGCATCTCTATGACGGACTGAAATCGTTAACTCAATATTTTGTTTTGCCACAGGCAACGCCGAATACCGAACCGAGTTGGTTTGGTTTTTTACTCAGTGTAAAGCCATCGGCTGGATTTAGTCGCAGCGAGATCGTGAATTTTCTCGAAAATCATGGGGTTCAAACGCGTATGTTATTTGCTGGTAATTTAACGCGACATCCTTGCTTTGACGAGTTACGACGAAAAAATACGGGCTATCGAATGGTGGGCGATTTAACTCATACGGACTTTATTATGCACCACACTTTTTGGGTGGGTGTTTACCCCGGCATGTCAACGGAGCAATTAGATTATATGATCAAAATGATTTGTGATTTTGTTGCTCGATAACAGGGATAGTGGATGCTATGAAAAAACTTAATCCGTTAGCGTCAGATTTGAATTTTATTTTGGATCACACCCAGCCTTATTGGGGTGAATTAAAAAATCAATCGATTTTTATAACGGGTGGAACAGGTTTTTTTGGGTGTTGGTTTTTAGAAAGTTTATTGTGGGCTAATCAAAAATTCCATTTAAATTGTTCTGTTTGTATATTAACGCGCGATGCGGAAGCCTTTAAAAAAAAATCCCCCCATTTAGCGAACGATCCCGCGCTTCGCTTTCATCTCGGTGATGTGAGATATTTTACTTTTCCGGCCGGTGCGTTTTCATACATTATCCATGCAGCGACGGAAGCCAGTGCGCAATTGAATCGAGAACATCCTGAAGTGATGTTTGATACGATTACGTCAGGGACCAGACACGTGCTCGATTTTGCTAGATATTGTGGCGCAAAAAAATTGCTATTTACAAGTTCGGGAGCTGTGTATGGAGCGCAACCCGCCAATGTCAATTTTTTAAGTGAGTTATATGAAGGCGACCCAAAGAGTATGGGCGAAAAAGCGCCTTATGGCGCAGCTAAAAAAATGGCGGAAGATCTTTGTATTCATGTGGCTAATACCAGTTCATTAGAAGTCAAAATAGCACGTTGTTTTGCATTTGTAGGGCCCTATTTGCCCTTGGATACGCATTTTGCAATTGGTAATTTTCTTTTAGCGGGCTTGCATCAGGAACCTATTCATATTCAGGGGGATGGTACGTCTTACCGTTCGTATTTGTATGCAGCGGATTTGATGATTTGGTTGTGGACGATTTTATTTCGAGGGGAAAATAAACGACCTTACAATGTGGGCTCTGATCGAGCGATTTCTATTACACAGTTAGCGCATGTGGTGGCGAGTGCGTTTGAGCCAAGTGTCAGAGTTGAAATCTCAAAAAAACCGATTTTAGGGAAACCAGCAGAACGCTATGTTCCCTCGATCGAACGAGCAAGAAAAGAATTAGGGTTGCAACAACGTGTGAGTTTAGTTGAGGCTATCCAAAAAACGAAAGAATGGCATAATAATAGAGGATGAAAAAAATGATTCGATTAAGTAATTACATCGCCAATTGGGCAGTATCAAAAGGCATCAAACATGTGTTTTTGATGGTGGGTGGCGGAGCAATGCATTTAAACGATGCGCTCGGAAAAACCCCAGGATTAGAAACGGTTTTTTGGCATCATGAGCAAAGTTGCGCTATCGCGGCGGAAAGTTATGCGCGATTAACGGGTCAATTACCCTTGGTCAATGTAACGACAGGACCGGGCGGATTGAATGCGCTCAATGGTGTATTTGGTGCGTGGACCGATTCTATTCCGATGTTTGTTATTTCAGGTCAGGTGCGTTATGACACAACAGTGCGCGGTTCTGGCATATCTTCATTACGACAAATGGGCGATCAAGAATACGATATCGTGCGATCAGTTGAACCGATGACAAAATATGCCGTGATGGTGACGGATCCGAAAACGATTAAATATCATTTAGAAAAAGCATTCTTTTTAGCCACGAATGGACGACCGGGCCCTGTGTGGTTAGATATTCCATTGAATGTGCAAGGGGCGATGATCGATGAAACGAGTTTGGAATCCTATCATCCGGAAGAAGATTCATCAGTCGAAAAATTGCCGACGTTGGATCCAACTATTTTTACGCAAATTATCGAACGATTACAAAACGCACAAAGACCTGTTTTGCTAGTGGGGACCGGCGTGCGTACCGCTCGCGTGCAGAATGAATTGTTACAACTCGTTGACCAATTAAAAATCCCCGTTGTGACTGCTTGGAATGCGCATGATTTAGTCCCCAATGCGAACCCGTATTATATCGGGCGACCGGGAACTGTGGGTGATCGTGCAGGAAATCTGGTGGTTCAAAATGCTGATCTTTTGTTGGTTTTAGGGTGCCGATTAAATATTCGTCAAATTGGGTATAATTGGCAAACATTTGCAAGAGCTGCTTATAAAATCATGGTCGATATCGATTCGAATGAATTAAAAAAACCCACGTTAAATATCGATTTACCGGTTCAAAGTAATCTATCTAATTTTATGCCGAAACTTTCTGAAGCACTCAAAAAACAACCTATCCATGAAAAATCAGATTGGATCGATTGGTGCCGCGAGCGGCGTAAAAAATATCCCGTTGTGTTAAATGAATATTGGGATCGTAAAGAGTTGATTAACCCGTATTGTTTTGTCGAGGCGCTTGGCGACCAACTCCCTGAAAATCAAGTGATGGTTTCGGGTAACGGCAGCGCTTGCGTCATGTCATTTCAAGCGATGCAAATCAAAAATGGTCAGCGATTATACACCAACTCGGGATGTGCCTCGATGGGGTATGATTTACCCGCCGCCATTGGCGCTTGTGTGGCTTCCGATAAAAAGAAAATCGTATGTATTACGGGAGATGGGAGTTTTCAATTGAATTTGCAGGAATTAGCGTTGCTTCCTTATCATGGTTATCCGGTGAAGATTTTCATTTTAAATAATAATGGTTATCACTCTATTCGACAAACGCAGATAAACTTTTTTGGAGAACCTTTAGTAGGGTGTGATCCCGAAACGGGGATCGATTTTCCTGATCTTGAAAAATTAGCGGCGGCTTATCGGATACGATATGAACGCTGTCAAACTCATCAGGAAATGCCAGGCGTTATTCAGAAAGTGATGGCAGGAAATGATCCAGTGATTTGCGAAGTGATGTTGACGATTGATCAGGCTTTTGCGCCAAAAGCTTCTTCAAAACGGTTACCGAATGGGAAAATTGTTTCACGGCCATTAGAAGACTTAGCACCATTTTTAAGCGAACAGGAGCTAAAAGAGAATATGATTATTGATGTAATGCCAGAATAATTTACTGAAAGGAGATAATGATGCAAAATATTTTGCTGACAGGAGGTTCAGGAGATATAGGGGCGGCTATTGGGCAAAAATTTATACGAGAGGGATGTTCCGTGATAGCACCTTCGCGCACAGAAATGGATTTGCTGGATATGCCCTCGATTGATCATTATATGGAAGCGCTTCATCAACCGATTCATGCTTTTGTCCATTGCGCAGGGATTAATTTTCCCAAGCCTTTTGAGACTATTGCGTGGGATGATTTATATCGAACGATGCAAATTAATGCGTTTTCATTTTATCGTATTACGCAACATTTAGTGAAAGGGTATAGAGCGCAACAATCGGGTTTTGTTTTAGGTGTTTCTTCTATTTATGGATCTATTGCGCGAAAAGGCCGTTTTTCTTATACAGCTTCAAAATACTGTTTGCGCGGCATGGTGAAATCATTGGCGTTGGAGCTGGGCGCTCATAACGTTAAATGTAATTCATTGTCGCCCGGTTTTGTTGATACGAAATTGACTCGGCAAAATAACAGCGACGCGGTGATTGATTCTCTCAAAAAGAAAGTGCCGTTAAATCGTTTGGCGCATGTAAATGATATTGCGGACGCGGCTTATTTTTTATGTTCGGATCAAAATAAATATATTAATGGACAAGATATCATTATCGATGGTGGATATACCTCGGGAGGATTTCAGGAATGAAGACAGGCGTTGAATTTTTTATCGAAGATAAATCCTTTGTCTTATCGAAAGAGGCGATTGGCGCACATCAATTTACGGTGAAGTCGATGCCTCGTCCTTATCCAGTTGCTTTGAATGAAGATCTTGAGCCATTTCAGTGCGCACAAATTCTGATGTCACAAAATCAACATAATTTAATGTTGGTCGATGAAAAGGTTTTTAATCTGTATAAAAAAGATTTTCAATTTGACGAAAAGAGAGTCTTTCAAGCGCCTGCGACAGAAGAGTTTAAAACATTTACAGGCGTGTTAGCAGTTTTAGATTTTCTCAATGATCATGGGTTCACCAAAGCAGAAAAGTTAATTGTGATTGGTGGGGGTATTATTGAAGACATTGGCGGGTTTGTCGGCGCTTGCTATCGACGAGGCATTCGTTGGGTGTATTTTCCCACGACATTATTGGCTATGAGTGATAGTTGTATCGGCGGAAAGACAGGCATTAATTATCATCAAGCAAAAAATCAAATTGCGCTTTTTTCTGCGCCAGCAGAGGTGATTATTAACCCCTCTTTTTTGCATACGTTAGCCCCGGCTGATATTCAATCAGGATTGGGAGAGATTTTAAAATTGATGGTGATTGGCGGAAACACTATGATCGATGTTTATCAACGCTATGTTAAAAATGGACGTGTCGATAATTTTAGCGATTATTCAAAACTGCTTTTTTCAGCATTAGCAGTTAAGAAAGCCGTGATAGAGGAAGATGAGTTTGAAGTACGTTATCGAAAAGCGTTGAATTATGGGCATACATTAGGTCATGCGATTGAATCGTTATCAGGTTATCAAATCGCGCATGGCCAAGCGGTTGTGATTGGTATGATTTTGGCCAATGAACTCAGCGCGCGTCGAAACATTTTAAATGAGCGAGAAAAAAAGCAAGTAAACCAATTGTGTTTTGACTTGTTGGATGAGCGCGTTATGCGTATTATGCGAGAGTTAGATATTACTCAACTGCTTTCTTATCTTCGCCGAGATAAGAAAACAGAAGGAACGGCGCTTAATTTTATATTGTTGACTGCTGTTGGGAAGCTTCAGTTAATGAAATTAGAATTAGATGCGGTATTACAGGATGAAATCGCAGTCATTATGGAAGGCACTTTTAAAAATTAATGAGGAGGCTTCAGTATGAATAAGTTAGAAAAGCAAATGGTTAGTTTATTAAGTGAGATGAAAGATCGCTATCATGTGGGTGGGATTAAAGCGGAGTTTGAAGCAGAAGGAACGCGACTTGAAGAAGCGATGCGGTTAAAAGATGTCGTTTCAGCTGCGGGGTTAGGATTGAATATTAAAATTGGTGGATGCGAAGCAATTAAAGATATGTTTGATGCGATTAGTATCGGTGCTGAACGCATTATCGCGCCGATGGTCGAAACGCCTTATGCTTTAAGAAAATTTCTGAAAGCAGCCCATATCGCCTACGGAGACTCTATCGACGAAGTGGATCTCTTAGTGAATGTGGAAACAATTACGACTTACCATAACTTCGATGAGATGCTCAAAATCCCAGAAATTGCTGAATTAGATGGGATTGTTATGGGGCGAGTTGATTTCACAGGGTCTCTTGGGCTCGGCCGAGAGTCTGTGAACAAACCGGAGATGTTAGAAAAAACATTAATCCTGGCAAAAAAAGCAAAAGAGAAAGGCCTGCAAGTGGTTGTAGGCGGGGGCGTTTCAGTCGATTCGCTGCCATTTTTTAAAGCTTTCCCAGCGGGACATTTAGATCGATTTGAAACCAGAAAAGTTATTTTTAATTGCCCTGGTGCCATTGATAACCCAGAAATTGCTTTTTTAAAGGCGGTCGAGTTTGAGTTGATGTGGTTAAAAAATAAAAGAGATTATTATCAACGTATTGCGAAAGAAGATGAAGATCGTATTGTGATGATGGAAACGCGGTATCGTAAAGCGATCGAACAAATTGAGCGATAATCATTAGTGTAAAACAATCTCAAGAGATGGCCGGTGTATCATTTTTTTGCTCAGTTAGTGAAAGATAAAAAATTTCGATTATTTATTTTAGTTGGCATTTTGAATACTATTTTCGGGTATAGTATTTTTTCGTTATTGGTGTTTTTAGGGCTCCACTATACACTGGCCATTTTTTTAGCGACTTGCTTGGGTGTTTTATTTAACTTTAAAACAATCGGCGGCATCGTCTTCAAAAATTCCAATCATCGGTTAATTTTTAGATTTTTTGGCGTTTATGCCATACAGTATGTTGTCAATGTATCGCTGATTAAATGCTTATTGTTGTTATCGTTGAACGTTTATCTGGCAGGGGCTTTGTCGACACTTTTTTGCGCGATAGTGTCCTATCTATTAAATAAGCACTTTGTATTTGAGGCAAAACGATGAAGTTGATTACTATTGTGACTGCTTGTTATAATGAAGAAGAAAATATCAACGCAGTCTATGAGCAAGTCAAAGCGGTTTTTGAAACACTGCCTCAATATCGATATGAACATTTATTCATTGATAATGCGTCCCAAGATAAAACCGTGGAAATTTTAAAAACAATCGCGAAAGACGATAAAAATGTAAAAATTATCGTGAACGCTCGCAATTTTGGTCATATTCGCTCACCTTCTTATGCCTTACTGCAAGCAAAAGGCGACGCCGTGATTTCTATTGTGGCGGATTTACAAGATCCGCCAGAAATGATTAAGGCATTCCTTCAGAAATGGGAGGAGGGTTATCGAATTGTCATTGGGGTTAAAGAGAAAACAAACGAAAGCAAAGGGTGTGCTGCTATTCGAAAGTTTTATTATCAATTGATTACCAGGATTTCTGAAGCGCCGCTCGTTAAAGATTTTACGGGGTTTGGGCTCTATGGTCAGTCCGTTATTCAAATTTTACGTGAAATGGACGATCCTTATCCTTATTTTCGAGGCTTGATTGCTGAAATTGGTTTTGAAATTGCCCGAATTCCTTATGAACAACCGCCTCGCAAAGAAGGAAAAACGAAAAATAATTTTTATACGCTTTTTGATATGGCGATGCTGGGTATTACTAGCCATTCTAAAGTGCCGATTCGCATGATGACGATTGTGGGGTTTATATTGTCATCGATCAGTTTTTCGATGGCGGTTGTTTTTTTATTGTTGAAGCTTATGTTTTGGCATCATTTTAATGTCGGTATTGCGCCGATGCTAATCGGCTTGTTTTTCTTTTCATCCGTCCAGTTGTTTTTTATTGGTATGTTGGGTGAATACATCGCTGCTATTCATACGCAAGTCTTGAAAAGGCCGCTCGTGATAGAAAAAGAACGTGTGAATTTTGATGTATAGTTCGTGCTACCATCATAGGAATACGTGGAATCCCAATAAAATTCCCACGTTTTTATGTGGGAATTTTTACTAATTGATAAAAGAAAAAACTTTATCCGTGCGGCTTTCTCATCGGAAAGTCCGTGCGCTTTAGAATAACAATTGGATAATTCCCTTCAGTAGATAGCATAGCGATCTGCTGATATGTTCCGTCATGGGTCATTTGGGTGATGACCTGTTGAATTTTTCGCTGTCCACTTGGTTTTCCCTGTCGAAAGATTTCTTCATGTATTTTCCATGCTGATTCGGGAAACAACATGTCTAATATCAGTTTTGGTTTTTTGTGCACCAAGTACTCAGCTGTTTGCTCTGCGTATGTATCAGAGCAGACATCGAAATAACATACTGTCGTATAGGCGGAATATGTTCGATCAGATAAAATATTGAACAGAGAAATGTGGGGGAAAAAGAACACATCATCGGAAGGTGAGCTGTTCTTTGAAATCAACGAAAAAACATGTTCAAAAAGTAATTTATCTCTTAGAGAAATCCTCATTCCTTTTAGTCGAGGGATAGTTGTTGTTTCTGTTGCAGTGCGGACATCTGGTTCTCCCCATCCCCACCAATAATAAGGTGTAGCATATTTTTGGGATGAGATAAGGATAATAGCTGCGATGCCGATGGTTATTGTCGCAAATTTAACAGGGTACATAAAATATTTGTTTTTATAATTCGACCAAAATAACAACAAACAGAGAGGTAAACCAAACATGAAAGCAGAAATCTCAAGAACGCCGGACATTGCATGACTATATGCCCACATTGCTGCAAAGACGATCCAAAATAATTTGCTTCTTAAAACCATGTTTTGCGGATTTTTATACCATCGATAAGTATAGGTAATCAAAGACAGTAACAAATAAAAAACACATAGGATTATTATCTTTTGAGTGAGCGCATTTATGTTGTCTAGCAACATAAATTTCGTAATGATCGATTTATCCCAATAAGTATAACCATAAGCAATAATGATTAGTATGCCGTATAATATATAAACCGGCTTGTCCTCGACTGTTTTAGTCTCTTGAAATCTTTTGGCAAATAAATGATAGGCAAATAATGTAGAGACTATCATGATTAATGGGAATGATTTGACTCCATTGAATAATCGCGGAATGAAGCCGAACAAAATTTCAGATGGGGATCCTTTGCTTTCGCTGGTTAGAAAAACGATTTTAAGATATGGTGCAAAGGCATGATGTGAGATTAACCAAATGATTATTATAGAAGTAATAATGGCGAAACCCAATCCAAAATAGGCGATGGTAATTAACAAACGGCGATATTGGGCTAAGCGCAGATAATGCCCTATCATAATCAGCAGCAGCGTTATGAGCATGACCATGCTTGTCGACTGTTTCAAAAAAAATAAGATTGCGATGAATATGCCCGCGGCAATATAACCATGGGAAACCTTGTTGATTTTGTTCAACGCGTTTTCAAAAATACAAGCGGTAAGTAAAGAGATTAAAAAAGCTGTTTGGTAATAGGAATAGGGCAAGTCCACATTGAAACTGCTATAGAAGAAAATACCTAATAGCGTTGCAATGAAGGCGGCATTGGGTTTGAAATTCTTTTTAAGGATGTAGAAAATCAAGCATGAAATAACCACCCGTTCTACTACGCCGTATAGTCTTAAAACGATTAAGTCCTCCCCAAATAGTTTATGTAACGTATGTATCAGCAGGAGGAAAAGTGGTGGAATATGGAGGTAGAAATCTTTGTATGGAAATTTTCCTGCCTTCATCAGCAAACAATCATAATCGAACCAGCCTTCTTGAGCTGGAACATATTTGTTGAATGATAAAAGCATGTATCCAGCTATGACAAGACATATCATACAGTAGGGAAAAATATCATTTATTTTTTTAGAGTTCATGTTAAATTTTCCACGGGAATATTTATTTTGCATATTAAAAATGAACAGCAAATTATTTTGTTCTCTTATACACTGTAATTAATTGAGCGGATTGAATGGGTTGATAGTCATCTTTGACCGCATCAAAAATAACTTTTAAACTATTTAGTCGTGCGACTCGGTTAACCGAGTCTGCTAGGTCATCTTGAGAAGAACCCATGATGCTGGCCGCATTGATAATGTCTCTGGCGTAGGATCTATCAATATCAGAATCAACAAATAAATAGGTCGGTTTGTTGTTTTTAATGGTGTCTATGCAATCTTTGGTTTCAGCATCGCCAATGGCCAACCAAGGAACGTCAAAGTAAGGCATGGCGCTATATTTCCCCGCTAAAAAGGGCAGCATGTTGTCGTATTTCGAGATGATATAAATGCTATTGGAAGAAGAAAAAGATTGGATAAGGTTAATAGAGTCTAAAAAATAAGTTGGGCTTATAGTCGAAATAAACTTTGCTGTGGGAAGGTCCCATTCGTAGGTTTTATGGGTGCTAAAGACACGATCAAATTTTGCTTTTGTATAATAAAAATAAGCAACAGAGGGTAGGTAAATCATGCAAGCTAAAAGACCTATTGAAATTAAGTAAAGATGTTGTTTTTCTTTTAATGGGGTGTAATTTTCAAAAGCCAGCTTTAAGATGCTAAAGATCGCGATGATGAGAATAGAATTTAGCACCAGTAAATGTGTCAAGTCAGATCCCCAAATGTAATAAAGCAATGCTCCTTGAGAATATAGTACGGAAAAAAGCGCCACATAGGCAAAAGTATTTTTTTTAATGAGCGCATGAGAAATGACGATATAGCAGATACCGAGGAGCAGCAGAATTCCTATGAATAGGGTCCGTTTTAAATGGAATCCCAACAAGCCAGCCAAGTAGTAATTGTTCAACACCGTGGCGCCGATGTTAGTGGATTTATAGACGATTATGCCGATGGCGGCAAAAACAAGAAAAAGCCCTATCGAAGAAAGTTTGAGTAACTTTGTTTGATGGGAGAGTAACCATTTTGCAGACAGGGTGATGATTAAGGCAAAATAAGCAAATAAACCAAATTGAGGATTGGCGACAGTGGCTATTAACCCAGAAACAATGGCTAATATGAGGTACCACTTCTTTTCTCTGAGGAGGTATAGAAATAAAAAGCAAAAGATAAAAAGATCAAAAAAATGTCGAATGGGGTTAATGCCAGGTGCAATCAACAAAAAGTCGAAATTAATATAATTCAGAGCGGCTGTGCAGAGTAACAGGATGGGTACAACATAACGAATATCTTTAAAAAGCAGAATGAGCAATAGCAAGAAAAGGGCATAGTAAAAATAATAAAAAGAGAACAACGCTTTGATGTAATGATCTAATCGAATAGGACCAAAAAAGTGTAAAATGTCTTTTATAATGATGGTGTTAATATAGCCATATTGCATATAAACCTGATGGGGATTTTTGCCTAAATTAATTTCATTGATGGGACTTAGGACAAAATTTTGGTGATGAAAGAAAAATCGATTCAGGATTTGCCAATGCGTTTCAAGTTTATTGAGCGCAACAAATTTTTCTTCAGGTGTTTGCGCTATGAAAAAGGAATTGTCTTGAGTGTTTGTTTGTGATAGCCCCTCCCCCTGGTTTTGAGACATGCGATGAAATAAATAGATCAAACCGCTTTTTTCATTTTGCGTGTTTGCCCAGTGCAATAAATTTAATTTATCGTCAGTTGTTAAGTCGCCAATGACGCACAGTCCACCCCGATAATAATAAGTAGCCTGATCAAATACACCCTGTTTTATCGCAGCTAGCCAGGCTGAATTTTTTCTTTGGATGAGTTTTTGTAAGGAAGGTGTATTAGCGAGGGGAATACAATTGTCATCGATTACGGTATCTGTTTTTAGTCTTAAATCATATTTGCTATGAAGACCGATTAAATGATGAGTATTTATATATTGGGTGTTATCAACATAATGATCGGTTAGCCACGTTTGCTCGGGGATATCCCAAAATTCATTGATGACCTTAAGCTTGCCAAATACCATCGGTTGAAAAATAAAAATAAATTGCAATAAGACTATGCCTCCTAAAAGGTAATAGATCTTTTTAAGAAGATGAATCTGCAGAGCAATAGAGTGCGGCGTTGTGCAAGCTTTTCTTATTGAAGAACGAACCGCAAGTAGAGGATATAATGTAAAGTAGAATGCAAAAATCCATAGAGGGACTGATGCAGCTAGTACCACGTGAGTTTTATTGAGAACGATTAAAAGATTAATCGCAAAAGATAATAGAAGACTTAGCGAAGAACGAGCAATAGTGCGTTGGATGGTGTGAGTCGATAGAAATTGATAGCAAATAAAGTACAGGTAAAAATAACCAAAAAAGACTGGAATGGCGATTAGGTAACTTAAAATAGTTATAGGTTTTTCCGGAAAAAAAAACATATAACTCCATTCATGCATCGAAACAGGGATTTGTAATTTTGATTGCAGCAGTAAAGGAATAACGTATAAAAAATTGGCTAAACCGATTGAGAAAAGGATGAAAACAATAGTTAAATGTAATTGAATAAACGCATTTGTTTTTTTTCGACCAGTATTTAAAAGGCTATATAACATAATTATCCCGAGTTGTTTTTTCTTTAAATGATGAATTAATACTTACAAATTTATTATCGCCTGTATGTTTTTAACAGGGTCACCGCTAGCTAAGTCTCTTATAGTTTTACGAATGTTTAGGACAAAATAAGAAGGAGTGTCTAAAATGATTTGTTGAAAATATTTTTCGCGATATTGTTTTTCATTTTGCAAGGCTATTTTACGAACAATCAGTAAAACGGGTCGATTGTTGGAAAATTGTTTTAAAGAATTCAGATTCCGTTGGTCTATGAAATTATCGCCGAGATAGGCAGACATGATGGACTCGTCGCACCGATCAACGAAGCGCAGATAGCCTTTTAGCTCTCCTTGTCGATACCCTCTTGTGTTGACGAGAAAAACATAAGGCGCATGTATCGTGTTTTTGATTTGATTTAAAGAGTTAATGTCAGTATAGCCACGAATTTGTGTCCAAGATGACAGCATGATCGATATGCTTAGCGTGGCGCAGGCGATAACAATGCCGATTTTTATTTTTAATGTTTTAAGATTCGGGTTGTTATAAATGCTGCCGATAAAAAATGCAATTAACAACGGAGAAACGTCTGTGGCTAATTTATCGTAAAAATAGTTATAGGGCGGATATTGATGATATTGAATCATAAAACGGTCGTATAGGAAGAATGAGGTAATCCCGGCAATTAGCGTTAGTACGATGGGGTTTTTCCCCCATCGTCGGATTATTTCGTAAGCGACCCATAAAGATAATACGAAAATAACGAGATTAGAAAAATGGTGCAAAAGCAATACAGCGGCGCTCATGGCCAAGATTAAGAGTAAGTTTTTTCCTTTTCGCCAATAGGCAATGATACAGAATATCCATAAGGATAATAGTAGTACGGTTATGTTCAATACGAATGAGGTGTGTTTCGTGTAATAACTCCCAATGCAAGAAATGAATTTTTGTGGGTTAAGATACAGGTTGGTTAGGCTGACCAGATCAGAAGGAGTTGTCCATCGTGGTTGAGGATATCCGACGTTATTGATGTTGAGAGCGTTTGCCGATGTAAAACCAATGACTTTATGGCTTAACGGGAGGACGCTTAAAAACCCCAAGAGCATCGATAAAAGCATCAACCCGCTAGATTTTATAGTTTCTTTATTTCGTAATACCCCGCTGAAAAAAAGCGAGCCCAATATGATGAGCACAGCTAATATGTATAATTCACTGTATAGTGTGATTATAGCGCCTGACAGCAGAGTGACTATCAGTGAAATTTGCAGCCCATTTTTTTTTGTTATTGGCGTTGCTAGTAGGATAATAATTAAGTTCAGAAAAATAATGGCGAGGATGGATGGGCAAAACCCCTCTAAAATAAAGTATAAGAGCGATCCATTAAGGCTCATGGTTATTGCGGTGAAAAATATTCTTTTATCACTAGAAGGGTTAAAGAAAGCGGTATCAAATAAGAGGGAAATTGCCCATAAACCATGAAAGAAAATAATTAAAATAATAGGGTAGAGTAATTCGGCGATATTCGCATGCAAAACTTGCGCTATCGTGCCCGTTAGAAAAGGGAGCCCCCATCTCAATGCTGATCCGAGTATCTCGACGATATATACGCCGTTGAGTGGATTGATTTTATGACCGTCGGTAATCCACTGCGATGATGCTAAATAGGCGCTAATATCGGGGTTAAGGTAATGCGTTATGATGCCATCGTGATAATTACATAAAAGCAAGCTGAGAAATACGGTGATAGCTATGTATGTCAACACGAGTCCGTTGAGGCGCAGAGAAAGATTCATGATGCCTTTTTTAATTATCAAAAAAAACGCAATGGTAATAGATGTCATGGCGGTAAAGATTAGGAAGTCACTGGCTGAATATTGTCCGCGATATGTCGATAAATAATATACGCCGATCACAGTGAGCAAACAGGCGCTAATCAAAGGCGCCAAAGTTATAGCAAGAGCCAGCGGTTTTTTGTGCCACGACGTTAGTAGTAAAGAGAAGCCGATGCCTGTGATAAATAAGAGTAAGTAGGCAGAAATCATAGAATCAAACATAATGAATCTCTAAATTTTGATATGTCGATGAATGTTAGCGTATTTTAGCAAGGTTTTCATGCGGAATTTTAATTTACAGGAAAGTTGTTATGGTTTCTTGCGATTCTGTTTTTTAAAATCACCAAGCGGTGGAAACGCAGGTAAAATAGCGACCCATTGATTTTTCGCCAAAAACCATCCAAACGTCTGGACGTTCTTATATCATCACGATGAATAATTACTAAAAAACATGGTGGCCAGAGGCAGAATTGAACTGCCGACACAAGGCTTTTCAGGCCTCTGCTCTACCGACTGAGCTATCTGGCCATCGGTTGATTGCAAGAGCGCCTATTAAACCGATTGAGCTTTGTTGAGTCAAGTAATTTTTCAAAATCTGTTTTTCAATATCAGGCGTTTTATTTCTCTTGCTTGTTTTACCAGTATGTCGGAAAATACCTGACATATTGGATTTTTCAAACGAACCGCGTTTCCAGGTTAAACGCTGAGTGGAAGTTGAATGCTGATGAAAATCGAAACATTGAGAAAACGAGCAGGCCGAGAAGAGGTGGATTATTCCTTTATGATGTCTGCGCTCAGTCGCTATGCTTGTCCTCGAGAAAAAATTTCTGCTTGGTTAAAATCAGGCGAGCTCATTCGTGTCAAAAAAGGATTATACGTTTTTGGAGAATCAGCCGCTTTACATCCTTATTCAAAAGAAGTGTTGGCTAATCTTATTTATGGCCCCTCGGCGATTTCATTAACGTATGCATTGGGTTTCTATGGCCTCATTCCAGAACGTGTAGAAAGTGTGACTAGCATCACCAGTAATCGATATAAATTTTTTAACACCGCCGTGGGCGATTTTATTTACTATTATTTGCCAGCGCGCCAATATACGGTAGGTATTGTGCAAGCCACGTTGCTTCCGGATCAGCCTTTTTTAATTTCGACGCCTGAAAAAGCACTTTGTGATCAGCTTTATTTTATTGATAAGAGAGTGGCGTTGCAGCATGGCGATGATATGGAAAAGTATTTATTTCATCATTTGCGTATCGACGAAAATTTATTATTGAAATTTAAATTAAAATATCTCCAAGAAATAAATCATGTTTATCAAGATGCGCGAATTCGTTTGCTCATGCATTATTTAAAAAAAAGGAAATGAGGTCATGCATGATGTTATTAAACAAATTTTAAAAAAATATATTTGCCGATCTCAGCAAGATTATCTCAATTCGCTCAAAGAGATTTTCCAAGAGATCGCGCTGCTGGGATTGTGGCGTGCAAAATTTTTTGAAAAAGCGGCGTTTTATGGCGGTTCTGCGCTCAGAATTTTATATGGGTTGGATCGTTTTTCTGAAGACCTCGATTTTTCTCTTCTGCAAAAAAACAAGCATTTTAGTTTAGATGGTTATAATAAGGCAATCGCCAAGGAACTCGCCAGTTTTGGTTTTGAGGCCACTGTTCAAACGAAAATAAAGCCACAAGCTTCTTCAATTGAATCCGCATTCATCAAAGCAGAATCGAAAAAACAACTTCTTATGATCGATACCCCACCCGATATGCTGAAAGGGGTGCATCACATGCAAACAATTAAAATTAAAATGGAAGTAGACACTGATCCGCCGGGTTCGTTTAATACGGAAACTAAATTTTTGCTTTCACCCATTCCTTTTTCGGTGAAAAGTTTTACGGAGCCTTCTTTATTTGCTGGGAAAATTCATGCGTTACTGTGTCGGCCATGGATGGTTCGTGTTAAAGGAAGAGATTGGTATGATTTTATTTGGTATTTGTCCAGGCAAACGCCGGTTAATTTAACACATTTAAAAGCGCGGCTCGTTCAAAGTCACGCATGGGAGGAAAAAAAGACATTCGATCGATCGGCGTTGGTTGAGTTATTGCGCGAAAAAATTCAATCAACTGATTTCGAACAGGCAAAAAAAGATGTATTCCCTTTTATAAAAAATAGCGCTTCGATGACTTTATGGACAAAAGCTTTTTTTCTCACTATCTTGGAGAAGATACAAACGATGTCGGGTGAGTTATTGTCATGATGAAAATGAAAAAATTTATCCAATGCTTGTTGTGGTTACTGTTGTCTAGCATGGCGCTAAGTGTTTTCGCTTATAATCTACCTAATTTAGGTGATCCGTCTGAGCGATCTTTATCTCTACAGGATGAAAAGAATTTGGGCGAAAAATTCATGCAAGCGATTCGCAACCAGTTACCTTTAGTGTCGGATCCATTCGTCGTAAATTATATTCAAACATTAGGCGCCCATTTGGTGGCTAGTAGTCCCAAGCCAAAGCAACATTTTTATTTCTTTATCGTTCGGGACTCGAGCATCAATGCTTTTGCGGGACCCGCGGGTTATGTCGGCGTGAATAGTGGGTTGATTTTTACGGCACAAACGGAAAGCGAGCTGGCGGCGGTAATAGCCCATGAAACCTCGCACGTTATTCAGCGTCATATTGCACGTGGATTTGAGGAGCAAAAATGGCTGACATTATCCACAATCGCCGGCATGCTGGCGGGCATTGCCGCAGGCGTAAAAAATCCGAATGCCGGTATGGGGGTTTTAACGGCGGCAACAGCGGGTGGCGCGGAAAAAAGTTTGAGTTATTCACGTGATTTTGAACGAGAAGCGGATCATATTGGGATTCAGACATTAGCGAACGCGGGATTTGATCCTTGCAGTATGCCGACTTTTTTTGGTCGATTAGCCAAGCAATCTTCTTTAAACGGCGATCATGTGCCAGATTTATTGCGTTCACATCCCGTGACTGAAGAACGATTGGCCGATGCTTCCAATCGTTGTGAGCAGTTTCCTTTAAAAGCGCGCGTTCTGAATAGTGTTGATTATTTACTGATGCGTGTGCGTTTAGCGGATGAGTTGAATCTCGATCCCCTGAGCGCCGTGCGGCGATATGACATTTTATTGAAAAAACAGGGCAATGCGAATAATTTTATTTTGCAATATGGTTACGCGCTGGCTTTGTCTAAAGCGCATCGATTCAAGGATGCTTTACCGATTATTCAAAAATTAGTCGCGCAAAATCCGTCGATTTTGATTTTTCAAATTACTGAGGCTGAAATCGATGCCCAGATGAACAATCGCGATGCGGCTATGGTTATTTATAAAGCGTTAGCATCAGGTCATGCGAGTTATTATCCGTTCATGATGAGTTACGCGACATTTTTATTTCATACACAAGCGTATGTGCAAGCCCGAAAAGTTTTGGAACCTTACCAAGATCGATACCAGGAAGATGATGTTTATCTCGATTTATTATTTCAGGTGCAGGGACGGGCCCATGATTTGCTGGATGCTTATCAAACGCGTGCGCAACTCTATCTTTTATACGGCGACCTAAAAGGCGCTATACAACAACTCCAATTGGCTTTAGAATCAGCGCAAAATGATTTGTACCAAAAACGTAAAATCAATGAAAAAATCCAACAAATTAAGGATCAAATGAATGCGTCTTAGCCGTTTTTTGTCGTTTATTGTATTGGCCAGTTTTTTAGCCATATTAGCTGCTTGTTCTCCATCCCCACCGACTCATCAGGAGAATATTTGTACCATCTTTAATGAATATCCACAGTGGTATTGGGCTGCTAAAGACGTTCGAGATCGATGGCATATCCCGATCAGCGTGCTTATGTCGGTGATGTATTCTGAATCGCGCTTCACCGCGGCAGCGAAACCGCCGAGAGATAGGCTATTGTTTATTGTGCCATGGCAACGCCCATCGACCGCCTACGGCTATTCGCAAGCGCTCAATCAAACATGGCGCAATTATCAGGCGGATACCGGGCATCATAATGCGTATCGAGATGAATTTTCAGACGCAGCGGATTTTATCGGTTGGTATTCTCATCAAATTGCTTTACGCACGGGTATCCCGATCAGTAACAGTTCAGCTTATGCTATTTATTTGGCTTACCATGAAGGAATTACAGGGTATATTAATGGGAGCTATCGGAAAAAGCCCTGGTTGGTTTCATTGGCGAAACAAGTGCAATGTCGCGCTTGGGACTATCAAACACAATTGTTATCTTGTGAGAAAGATTTGCCACAAAAGCCGTGGTGGCGGTTCTAAAAAGGATCGACGAAACGAGTTGCTACGCGACATCACCCCACGGTCAAGCCGTGGGATGACGGACTGCGGAATCCAGTTTATGGGCTACGAAATTATCTAGAAAGATGATTATGGATGATGCGGCTTCTGGATTCCCGCTTTCGCGGGAATGGTATGAGTAAAAAGCAGGAACGTTTTTTTGAGAGATTGATTTTTTTTGAAAAATGAATGGAGCTGACGGCATGATGCCTCATGATGCGCTGAAACAACAGCCTGTCCCTTGTCCGCCTTTTTTTGGTGCTTGTTGTCTCGATGGATTAAAAACAGAACATATTATCCCTTACTTGAATTTACCGCATTTAGCCAAAGCACACTGGGGATTTAGCCAATTTGATGCCTATGCGCAAACCGTGTTAGATCAATTGATTCAAGAAGATCAGGATAAGAAAATTTTAGTGCCGAAAGCAGTGTATGGTTATTTTAGCTGTCAATCTGAAGCCGATGATTTAATTATTTATGCCGATCATGTTAGCCGCGAAATTTTATGTCGTTTTAATTTTCCTCGGCAATCAAAAGGGAATCGTTTATGTTTGACGGATTATTTTCGATCAACGCAAAGCGGGGACAGAGATGTTGTTGCCCTTCAACTGGTCACGAGCGGGCAAGGTATTTCCGATTATGCAAAAACATTATTCGAGCGAGCATATTATCAGGCCTATTTTTATTGGTACGGGTTAAGTGCTGCTTTTACGGCTGCGCTTTCGGAGTATGTCCATCGACGTATTCGTATTGAGTTGGGATTTTCTGCAGAAGAGCCCGCTCAAATGGACGCGGTTTTTCAGCACCGCTATCGAGGTGCTCGTTTTTCGCTCGGTTATTCTGCCTGTCCGGAATTGCACGATCAAGAAAAAATATTAATGCTTTTAAAAGCCGATCGTATTGGCGTGACATTGAGTGAAGCGGATGAGTTAGTGCCAGAAAGTTCGACTTCGGCGATTGTAGTATCTCATCCGCAGGCACACTGGTTTTTTATACAAGATTGAGGAAAGGCGTCGTTACATAGCCGCCATTGCCAGAAACGCAAGCGCTAAAACAGTCTCGATTTAGCCAATTTTTGGCTTTGCGTTCAGAATTCAATTTTTCATCTCTCCTTGTCCTTGATTTTTAGGATCTCGACGCATATCATCCTCAGACGAATTTTAGATTCTACAATTAAACCTTAATTTCAACTGAGGAGAACGTAAAATGGCAGATGCATTAGGTATGATCGAAACCCGAGGATTTATCGGTATGGTCGAAGCGTCCGACGCGATGGTTAAAGCCGCTAAAGTCACTTTGATCGGTTATGAAAAAGTGGGCGCAGGGCTGGTTACCGCCATTGTACGCGGTGATGTTGCCGCCGTTAAAGCCGCTACGGAAGCGGGTGCCAGAGCCGCTGAAAAAGTCGGCGAGTTGGTTTCTGTTCACGTCATTCCAAGACCGCATGATAACCTTGATTTAGTGTTTTCGTTAGGTCGTCAGGCAGAGGATAAGAAAAAGAAGTAAAAGGTTGATGAGCAGCGTCGTTTCGCGATGGTTCATCAGTTATCCTAGATCCCGCGGTCAAGCCGCGGGATGACGGTTGTGAAGCAATTCGTTTCCTTAATCTTCACGCCACAATTTTCAATCATCAAGTGTGTTTGAGAGTTTTTGTAGGGTGATCCACACGCGCTAAATTGAATCATTTTTTTAACAGGAGATTCTTCTATGCAGCTGGGCAAAGTGATTGGAACAGTTGTCTCTACAAGTAAAGATGAGAAACTAGAAGGGCTTACCTTTCAATTGGTCGAAGCAATCGACGCTGAAGGCAAGCCAACGGGTTCGATTGTTGTCGCGATTGATTCTGTCGGTGCGGGTGTTGGCGAAGTCGTACTGACTGCTGCAGGAAGTTCTGCGCGTCAAACGTATGTGACGAAAGATAAACCTGTCGATACGGTCATCATGGCGATTGTTGATGAATTAGAGCTGGGTGGCATCACGAAATATAAAAAAAACCAAGAAGCTTAATTAGAAGAGACAGGAAATTTTTATGATGATCGATGAGCGAAATATTAATGCGATTGTTGATCGAGTTGTGAGCCAGTTAGCGCCGAGCGCGACAAAAACCGAATCAAAACCTGTCGACAAAATCGTTTCATTGAAATCAGAACCCTATTCAAATGATTTAAAAAAAGGCTGTTTCGACGATATTGAATCAGCAGTTCAAGCAGCAAAAAAAGCGTTTTTAGATTATCAATCGATTCCTGTCGAGCAGCGCAAACAAATCATCGCGCGTATTCGAGAATATTGCCAAGCTCAGGTGAAAACCTTATCGCGTTTAGCATTAGATGAAACCGGGCTCGGTCGATACGACGATAAAATCATTAAAAACGAAACCGCCATTCATAAAACGCCGGGTGTTGAAGATTTAGAACCAACCGCGTATACCGGTGATCGAGGGTTAACGATTGAAGAACGTGCACCGTACGGATTGATTGGCGCGATTACGCCTTGCACAAATCCTTCTGAAACGATTATTTGTAATACGATCGGCATGATTGCCGGCGGCAATTCCGTTGTATTTAATCCGCATCCTTCTGCGAAAAAAACATCCGTGTTTACAGTTGATTTAATCAACCAAGCGATTATTTCAGCCGGCGGCCCGCCCAATTTGATTACGACCGTGTATCGTCCGACGATTCAATCGGCCCAAATCATGATGAAACATCCGTTGGTCAAATTACTTGTGGTGACCGGCGGCCCGGCGGTTGTTGAAGCGGCGATGAACTCCGGTAAAAAAGTGATTGCAGCTGGTCCAGGCAATCCGCCGACTGTGGTGGATGAAACTGCTGATTTTGATCAAGCGGCTAAAGATATTATTGCCAGTGCGAGTACCGACAACAATATTATTTGTGTCGTCGAGAAAAACATTATCGTCACAAAAAAAGCGGCCGATGAATTCAAGAAAGCGCTCGTGCGTCATGCAGCGGTTGAATTAAATTCATTGCAAGCCAAGCGAGTGGAATCGATTATTGTCGAGAATAATCATGCCAATAAAAATTGGGTCGGCAAAGATGTGCAGCTGATTTTAAAACAAATCGGGATGGACGTTGACCCTTCAAAGCGATTGGCATTTGCCGAAGTGCGTGCGGATCATCCATTTGCGCGACTCGAGTTATTGATGCCTGTGTTGCCCTTTATTCGTGCCAATGATATCGATGAAGCAATT
>MGXH01000035.1 GCA_001801305.1 Gammaproteobacteria bacterium GWE2_42_36 | reverse complement strand
GGCCCGCTTGTGTTAATTGACGGTGTGATGCAGGAGGAAGATTTCCAAACGGTAGCTAATCTGGTTGCGCGATATAGTCGATCGAAGGGGGAGAAATCGTTATCCATCCAGTTTCAGTTTCCGGATGGGATGCGACGAGAGGTTATGACATGAACCGCGAAATCCGAAAAATTTTAAGCGTTATTTGCGTCGATGTAAAAAGGTCCTTTACGTTGTTTGAATCGAATCGTGATAAACCGATCAGCTACATTTGTTTGATCAGGTAAAAGATTTTCGTAGAGAGCGATCAAAAAAGATAGCGGTGTTTGTGAGGGATAAATTGTGTAATCGAAACCTTCTTTATTTCTTAAAGATTCAATGGCGCATTCTTCCTTAATATAATCGAGAACTAATTGTTTCATTCGCGATGATTCCTCGTTCGAACGGATCGTGTTTGCTTGTCGTTTTATGTACGTTTCCGCGACAGCATCCAATGTGTTTTTAAAAGATTCATTATGCTCGTATAAATGATCGACTCGTTTTTTGGGTGAATCAAATTCAGGTTGCTCTAATAATTGAGACCAAAAAATGACCCGAAAAGGAATAGTCATTGTATTGAGGTAATGTTGATTTCTATCAATCCACTCTTGGCCATTTTGTATCGAGAGCTGATAGGTTTGCGCTTCTGTTAATTGAGGAGAAACGATTTGCAAGGTAAATCGTTGAAGTAAATCAGCAACAAAAATGATGCATTGTTTGAAGTTTTTGTTAATTAAATAGACTGTTGAGAGAAATTTTTCTCCTTCATGATAAGCTTGTCCGACACTAATGGGCAATGCGCACGTTGATTGAAGAAATATCTGCTTTTTATCCTCAGCACGGACAAAATAAGCTTTTTTATAGCAGGGAATTTCCATGTGATGTGTTATCATGATTCTCTTCCATTGTTTAATTGTTCGATATGGTTGCTCAGCATGTTTCTGAAACATTCTTGTATTTTCATGATCTCAGCGAATAATTATAAAATATCTTATTCATGCTTCGATTTATTTACGGAATTACTCAAATTGGAGTTCATCCCGTTTTTTTCTTGTCTGTGTTCTCACGATGGATTGTTGATTCTATTTTATTTAAGGCATGATTGAGCTGTTTAGCTAACGAGGATACATGGGGTTTATCAAACATTGAGTTATGATTTCCTGGAGTATGATATAGCTCGAGGGGTTGCATGTTATATTTTTGCCAATGATTGTAAGGGTCCTGAATAGGCGCGAGATAATCTAATAATCTTGTCGCTTTAAATAATACAAGAGGATATTCGATGGGCTTTTTCATCGTGTAATTTTCGATAAGCTGACTGCGATGATGTTGGATTTTTAACAAGGAACTAGGACTTTTAATACCTTTTTCAAGAAATTGAGATTGAAAATGCTGATATTCTTTGAGGAGAAGCTTTTCGAGAAATTTTTTATCACGTAGTGTTTTTGGATAAAAAGCCCATCCATCAAGTAAGAAAATAGCAGCGATTTTTTCACCTGTGGCCTGTAGTTGATTAGCCATTTCAATTGCAACGGTTGCGCCTGATGAGGCGCCCCCTAAGAAATAAGGGCCGTGAGGCTGGGTGCGTTGAATGGCTTTGACGTAATAGCTTGCCATATCTTTTAAGCTGGAAAACATAGGCTTTTTTGATTCAATACCCGGATCCGCTATGCCGTAAAATGGGCGATCAGGATTTAACTGCTGTGCTAAATGCAGATAACAAAATACAGTGCCGCCGATAGGGTGGACTAAAAATAAAGGTGATTTATTACCAGCCTTTCGGAAAGGGACGATGAATGAGTCTTGCTGAGCGGCGCTTTTTTTGTTTTGATTTTTTTGTTTAAGGATTTTTCGGCTGATCGCTTCGATAGTCGATGTGGTTATGATGTCTTGTAAATTAAGTTCAACATGAAACGATCGTTTAATCGCTGCAATCAGTTGAAAAGCGGTAATGGAATCGCCTCCCCAGTCGAAGAAATCATCTTCAATATTGATTTGATCTGTTTTCAACAAGGATCTAAAAATTTTTATGAGCATTGTTTCGAGTTTGTTATGTTTGGTAGTGATTTTCTGGATGGGTAAATTCGAACGAGTTTTTTCAGGTTCGGGTAGTTTAGTTTTATCGATTTTTCCGTGAGGAGAAAGCGGTAATTGTTGGAGCTGAATAAAATAGGAAGGAATCATATAAAGAGGGAATATTTTTTTTAAATACTCTCGCAATACTGAAGCATCTTGATTAGGGGATTGATGATGTGCGGAGAAATAGGCGGCTAAATATTCTTTATGGGCATGTTCTTTTTTTATCACGATACAGTCTTGAATTTTAGGGTGTTTTCGTAAGGCTGATTCTATTTCTGTTAATTCTATACGGTATCCTCTAAATTTTATTTGAGTGTCCATGCGTTCGCTGAAATTTAAGTGACCTTTAGGGTCCCAGTAAACAAAATCCCCTGTTTTATAGAGCTTATTTTGATTGTGATGATAGGGGTTTCGTATGAATTTTTGGTGCGTAAGATCTGGGCGATTTAAATAACCGCGAGCCAGGTGTATACCGCTGATATAAAGTTCGCCTTTAATGCCGATCGGAACTTTTTGAAGATGACTGTCTAAAATATAAACTTGCGTATGGGTAAGGGGTCTTCCTATGTGTGGGGTATCGCCTGGCTGCAATGGAGAGGACATGCTAGCGCACACCGTTGTTTCCGTAGGGCCATACGCATTAATTAATTTGTAGTCCCGCCCCCATTTTTCAATAATCGATTGCGTACAAGGTTCTCCTGCGCTGATAATAGTTTTCAAATAAGGCCATTTTTTATTTCGTGTGACATTCAGTGCAAAAGGGAAAATTGTTGCGTGTGTTATTCGATACTGAGTTATCGCCTTTTCTAAAGGAAGGCCGGGGAGAACCTCTTCTTTGGGCGTGAGAATAAGGGCTCCACCCGCTAATAATGTTGTAAATAGTTCTGATACAAATGCATCGAATCCAAAAGAAGCCAGCGAGAGTACGCGGGAATGGGGAGTTAATCTAAATTGTTTTATTTGTGTGTTGACTAAATTCACAATGCCTCGATGCTCTATCATGACTCCTTTGGGTTTACCAGTAGATCCAGAAGTGTAAATCACATAAGCTAAATCATTCTTTTTGACTATATTTTTGAGATTGTCTGTCGGTTGTACATCGATTTTACTTTGTGATTGATCTAAATCTATAGTTTTTATTTTATTAATGCCAGGCAAGCTATGTTTTATTTTTGTTTGTGTTAATAAGAGAGAGGGACGGCTATCTTGCAAGATATAATGAATGCGCTCTTTAGGGTAATTGATGTCAATCGGGATATAAGCAGCGCCTGCTTTTAAAACGGCTAAAATGCTGATGATTTTATCGAAGCCGCGATCAATGGCAAGAGCGATACGCGATTCTGTTTTGATGCTAAAGGTCTTTAAGTAATGTGCGAGTTGATTTGCTTTTGCATTGAGCATCTGATAAGTCATCGATTGATTATTATATTCTAGCGCTGTTTTATGTGGGGTTTTATCAGCTTGATATTCAAACCATTCACACACAGTTGTGTATGTTTTTATTGATTTTTGTTGCGTCTGATTCCATTCTGCAAGTTTTTTATTATCCTGTTTTGTCAAAAAAGAGAGCTGGCGAATAGGGAGATGCGGTTGTCGAATAATATTTTCTAATAAAGAGAGATAATGTTGGATGAATTGATCGATAAACATTTTATCATACAACGCTGTGTTATATTCAATGCGCCCTATAATTTCATGTGTCCGATCATCTAATTCCATAGTGAGCGGAAATTTAGCAATGCCTGTGTGAATAGCCATTTGATTCATCGCCCATCGAGGATTTATTTGTTTCACCGTTGGCTCGAATATGAAAGCAATTTCAAAAGGGAGTGTTATCCCGGGGCGACTAGTTTTCACTAACGTTAAAAGTTCTTGAAATGGTATTGCATGATGAGCCAAATCGTTGGAGAGATTATTTTGCGTTTGAGCAAGTAGGTCGATAAAAGAAAGATTATTTGAGAAGTCAGAGCGGATGATGAGGGTGTTGATAAAATTTCCCAGCGTGTTTTCTATTTCTGGGCGATGACGATCTGAAACGACGCTACCGATACTGATGTCTTCAGTCTGTGTATAGCGATAGAGCAGCGTTTTAAACGCACATAATAAGCAGGCAAATAGCGTGGCTTGATGAGCTTGAGCCAAAGATTTTATTTTTGTTGCAAGGGGTTTTTGAATCTTAAAGGTTAATCGGTTGCCTTCATAAGAGGGTAATCGCGGTGGCGTGATATAAGCGCAGGGAAGCGTAAAAACGTTAAAATGAGAGAGGCGTTTTTTCCAGTAAACTTTATGGATTTTGTTTGCGGTTTGGTTCAGGCTTGTTTGCTGAAAGGTTGCATAATCTTGGTATTGAACAAGCGGAGAAGGTAATGCGTTTCTTGAGGTTATATTGCTATGATAAAGCGTATTGAGTTCTCGATAAAAAATTTCAAATAAGGAGGTGCCGTCGATAATAATATGATGAGCAGTAATGAATAATCTGAATTGTCGTGAACTTAATTTGATGAGTAAAAATCGAATGAGCGGAGCTTTGTGTAAATGAAATTTTTTCTTAGCAAGTCGTGTACCTGATATCAAAGTCTGAGATTTTCGTTCAGAGAGAGGGAGCTCGCTGAGATCGCGATAAGACAACTTAAATGTTTTTGATGCGTCGACGAGTTGAGTTGGGATACCTTTTTTTACGATGATTTTTGTTCTCAGGATATCATGTCGTTGGATAATCATCGCAATGGCAGTTTCCATTTGTTGAAGATTAATAGGTTCATTAAACAAAATATCTAAAGGTTCGTTGTAGAGTAGTGCATTTTGAGAAATAGCCTGATGATAGAAAATCAATTGTTGTTGATGCGTGAGCGGAATATTAGTTGTGATGCCTGTTGAGATGATAGTTGTTTTTGGATGAGGCGATTGTTTTTTCTTTAAAACAGAGGCGAGCTTTTTAATAGAGGCATGTTTGAAAACATCATCTAGGATTAAATTGCTGCCAAAGCGATGATTGATTTGTGTCGTTAGTCGAATGATAGATAGAGAATGAAGGCCCAGATTAAAAAAGTTATTTTGAACGCCCAGGTTGTTTGTTGGTATTTCTGTGACATTGCTGAGAATCTCTAACAGTAGTTTTTCTGTATCAGACGTGCTGATTCTTCTGTCTGTCGAGTACTGGTATTGATCATGAGGCATGCTCTTCAACTGTTCAGTGTCAATTTTTCCGTTGACTGTCAAAGGCATTTTATCCAAAATAATATAGGCGCTAGGAATCATATATGCCGGTAAGTGTTGTTTGAGGTATTTTCTTAACGCATCGAGATTTAATTTTTGCGAACGATTAACGACTAAATAAGCAACCAACTCTTTATCGAGATTGTCTTTTTGTCTGAGTAGTGTTATGGCTGTTTGAATTATGGGATATTGGGAAAGAGATAGGTTTATTTCGTCTAGTTCCACTCTAAATCCGCGGATTTTAACTTGATTATCCATACGGCCAATAAAATCAATATTACCATTCGGAAGTTGTTTGACCAAGTCACCACTTTTGTAAGCAATTTGCATTCCATTTTTTTTAAACGGAAAAGTAATAAATTTTTCCGAGGTGAGTTGAGATTGATTTAAGTAGCCACGAGCCAAGCCGTCGCCAAAAATCAATAACTCGCCTATTTCTCCTGGCTGAACAGGGTCCAATTGTTGATTGACTACCCAGAGCTTTGTATTAGAAACCGCTTTTCCTATGGGGATCGATAATTGATTTTTGGCGATTCGATGAATCGGATAATAAGTACTGAATGTGGTGCATTCTGTGGGACCATAAACGCTAACAAGATGTTTTGGAGCTTGTTTTTTTTCTGCCAGCACCTTTTTCATTATTTGAGGATTATGGGCTTCTCCGCCTGTGAAAACATAATTAAGCGTGGCAAAAAGCGTTGGATCGCTAAGGACTAATTCATTGAATAACGCGGTGGTCAGAAAAATGGTCGAAATTTTGTTATGTTGGAAAAATTTTTTCAAGTGAGGAGCTGATAGTGGCGTATTTTTAGATAAAGAAACGAGCGTTGCGCCGTTGAGTAAAGCGCCCCATATTTCGAAGGTGGCGGCATCAAATCCTATATTAGAAATCTGTGCAAACCGATCCTTGTAGGTGATGTGAACATAATTAGGGTGATTGACTAAATTGATGACACTGCGATGTTCAACCAATACGCCTTTTGGATTGCCTGTGGATCCGGAGGTATAGATTACGTAACATAAATTGGTTGGTTTTAATGGAATTTTTGGATTCTCGGCGGGTAGATTTTGTAGGTTACCGTCTCGGTCGTCAATATAAGTCATGCGTTTGGCTAATGACTGAAAGCGCTTTCCCAGTGATTTTGTTGTCAATAAGATCGGCGCTTGCGTATCGTTTAAAATAAATTCTATCCGTTGTGAGGGGTAGTGGTGATCAATCGGGACATAAGCACCACCCGCTTTTAAAATAGCGAGAGCGGCTATAACGAAATCGATGCTGCTTGTCAAATAGACCGCGACTAATGATTCATGCTTAATGTCTTGCTGAATTAAATAATGAGCCAAACGATTAGCGCGATCATTGAGTGCTTTATAAGGGATCGTGTGTTGATCTTCGATTAACGCTATTTTTTTCGGTCTTTTTTTGGCTTGGTATTCGAAATAATGAACAATAGTATTTGTAGTATTCAATATTTTTGGCTCATCTCGTCTCATGACTTCTCAGTCTTAATGTGTTTTGTTACATCTTACTTTTATTTGCTTTAACATGTAAAGAGTATTGGTGCGTATTTTAGCGTCTTGCATCATGGCTATTTCATTAAAATATGGGCTAAATAGACATGCTTGTTTTTCTTAAGTTCATGCCGCACATCAAAAAGCTTTGACAAAAACTAATACAGTGATTCTGGCATTCTATATCTAGCTGTATTTTTCTGATTTTCTCAATGCTATCTTCTTCTTTCGATTTTTATTTCTCCCCGTGATGGTATCTGTTGAACTTGAGGTTCCGTAGCTGTTTGATTTGTAGGCGATATTTTTCTCGGCCCAGCACGGAACGCTGCTACAAGTCCAGCACAGAAATTTTTTCTAGCGTCATGCAAAACGCTACTCGACTTACCAACGGGATTCGCATGACGGCCGCTAGATGTTAACCAAGCAGGAATAGCAGCAGGAGTTAAAGGAGATGTTTTTTTTGCGGGTAATACAAGCAAAGTTTCTGGATTAGTAGCATTAGGCATAGGGTGACGGGTCGCCTCATAAGGCGGTAACGCGGATTCACTTGTAGCTCGCCTTAAGGCTTGCGATGGAGTTGGTGGTGGGCTTGATGCTACCATCTCACTCTGTGGCGCGGGAACACAGGCGGTAAGCAGAGGGGTTAGACTGTCCAACATTGTTGAAAGCGAGTCAAACTCCATTCTACTTAAAACTGTTGCTGTTGTGGACGGCTTTGCTTTATAAAAAGTTACTTCGAGGCCGTTTTTTGCTTGTTTTACTATTGCCGTTGAATTTTCCCCGAAGATTTCTTTGCGACTTTCGGTTGCCTTAGGGAAGGCTGATGCATCGACATAAATTCGCACATTTGTTAGATCGAATATTCCTTTTTTTTCTAGGTCGTGGTCATATTCTTTTCCTACATAATCGACACGATTCGTTAAGTTAACGGGTTCCCCATACATATCAAATAATGGTACGCGTGTTGGAAATTCACGAATTACAGTACCCCGTGTGATGGCGACACGACAAATCATGCGCGCTTCTTCTTGGTGGGGGGTGGATACAGCAGATGACGATGAGCTTGAAGCGGCTACGGAAGGAGAGCTTGGTTCAGTCGGCGCGGTTTTGATATATTTCCTAACTAAAAATGTTTGTAATTCTTGAGCGAATTCAATGGCGAGTTTGATCGCCCCATCAGTTTTTTCTGGAATGATGGCGAGAAAGCCATCACCAGTCGATTTAACGATTTGTATTTTTCCTCGGTATTTTTTAAAAAGAGACAAATTTTCTGCTACACGCAAGAGTAAATTGGCTTCATCAATCATTCGGCCAGAAAAGCGTTTTGTTAAAGCAGTAAAATCTTGAATATCCAAGGAGAAAACAACGGCTTCATTATAAACTCTTTTAATGTTACGGAAATCACCTTTATTCCGGAGTTCTACTAATACATCTGAGGGAATGTGGCAATGTTCCATATTTGAAAACAATCGATTGATTTCAGCAGATTCTGCAACGTCCATCAAAGCGGCTATATCGTCAATTTCGTTTTGTTTTATGAATGTAGTTCTACAGACAAGATACGGGCCTTTGAAGCGACTACACCATTCAATTAATTGTGGATAAGGCGTTTTGGTTAGGGGATCAAGGGCAATATACCGATTACAGGCATGAATTGTTTTTCCGCTTTGACTGTATGCATCACTCAGTGTGTCAGGTGTTGTTTCTTCGATAGATTTTTCTTTTTGTACTGCTCGTGATTTTAATTGTTCTTTAGCCTTTTTGACAAACAAAGCTAACGCCGCTTGCTTTTGTGCGGAGGTAGAAGCTTTGGCCATCGCTGTTTTGGCTGAAGCAGTATCAGGGGACGGGGATCCAAAAAGTATATTCAGTTCATCAGGTGTATAGCTGCCAGCAGCCCATCGTTGTATAAATAGTCGTATAGGCAATTGAGAGCGATCATACTGACCTTTGTCGAAGGTTGGGTTGTAATCCGGAGAGCTTTCTTTTACTAAAAAATCCGCATAGGATTTCCCTTGAAATTCCTGAGCAGGGCGATGTATGTCTTCTGCGAACTTTTTACTTACTTGTATAATTTGTCCTGAACGAGTAGCTAATGCCCAACTGTTATCTCCATCGTCCTGTGTTCCAAAGTTTCTTGCGATGACTTCTTTTACTAGCATTTCATCTTGCAATATTGCTTCCAGCTTCTCGCTGTGTGTTTTGCATTCATTTTTAAGCGAATTCCCTTCATCGCAACAAGATTCTAAATCGAATAATAATTTGTCTGTTAATGCCACTACCTCATACGCGTTTACATCATTTATTGGTAATAGATGGTCTAACTGTTCTAGTTGAGATAGGATTGTTTTTCCTGTTGCTTGGGGCAAAGACGGAGGTAAGTTCTTTGGAATAGATGCGCGTAAAAAACCATGTATTTCTGTTAAAGGTTGCTGTATTTTTGATAAGGGCATACCTATCTCCTCTTTGATTATCGTGTACACAAAATTTATTGTTAATAAATATAGACCATATTTTCAAAAATGCTGGGATTAAATGGATTTTTTTGCTACTTGAGGGTGATGTTCCCCAGTTAAATATAAAAATTGATTTCAAGTCTATTCTGTGTTTTTATAAGACTATATTTTCCGTAATTTTCAATTAGTTATGTTTTTCTATGAAAAAAGTATTAATTCTTGCCGCAGGAACGGGCGGGCATATTTTCCCAGCACTGGCGATTGCCAAAGTGCTGCAACAGCAATCCGTTGAGATTGCGTGGATCGGTACGCCACAAGGATTAGAATCTAAATTGCTCGCTTCGGAGTCGATCCCGCTTTATAAAATTTCTGTGCAAGGGTTGCGTGGAAAAGGCATTAAACGTTGCTTGTTCGGATCGTTGCAAATGATTCTGGCTTTTTTCCAATCGCTGGGTATTATTCATCGATTCAAGCCGGATGTCGTTTTAGCCATGGGCGGGTTTGTGTGTGGTCCGAGCGGTATTGCAGCTTGGACATTACGAAAAAAACTTATTTTGCACGAGCAAAATGCGGTAGCAGGCCTCACCAATAAAATGCTCGCGCCTTTTGCTACAAAAATTTTAACGGGCTTTCCGGTGGTGAAGGGATTTCTTGCTTCGAAATGCCAGTATGTTGGCAATCCCATTCGATCCTCGATTGAAAATGTAGCGGCACCTGAGGCGCGCTTTCAAAATCGCACTGGCCCGATTCGATTATTGATTTTTGGGGGTAGCCAAGGCGCTACCTCTTTTAACCAGGAAATTCCGAAAGCGATCGCGCAATTACCCGAAGTATTACGGCCAGAAATTTGGCATCAATCGGGTGGCCAGTATTACGATCAGGCTGTTCAAGCGTATCAACAAGCACAGGTCGAAGCGAAAATCACGCCATTTATTCATGATATGGTGGAAGCTTATACGTGGGCCGATTTGGTTATTTGTCGATCGGGGGCGAGCAGCGTGGCCGAATTAAGCGCTATCGGTTTGGCAGCGATTTTAATTCCGTACCCGTATCATAAAGACGAGCAACAAAAATATAACGCGGAGTTTTTGGTCGAACATCATGCAGCGATTTTATTGATGCATCAAGACTTGCTCGAGGGCCAATTAGTTTCTGTGTTGTCTGATTTGTTGTCTTCTCGAGAAAAACTATTGTCGATGGCCAAGGCAGGTAGAATGCTTAGAAAAGCGCAGGTTGCCGAAGCGATTGTTCGCTTGATATAAGCTTCATTTAATGAGGGCGACTTTTAAATTAAACCCCTATCGCTCCGATCACTTTGCGGTATAATAGCGCTCTTTTAAATCAAGAAAATAATAATTTGGAGTGAAAGGCGCTATGCCAATTTACGAGTACGAATGTAAACAATGCGGTCATCGATTGGAGATGATCCAAAAGTTCAATGAAGCGCCACTGACGCGGTGTCCTGAGTGTGGAAAAAACACATTACAAAAATGTGTGTCATTGCCAAGCTTTCAATTGAAAGGGAGTGGATGGTACGAAACGGATTTTAAAAATAAAGGGACAAAGTCAGTAGAAACAAAAGAAACGACGCCTTCAACGGCTTCAACAAATTCCACTGAAACAAAAAATAAAAAACCAGGAGATCAAACTACATGAGCGCCATTCGTCGATATTTATTATCTGGATTATTGTTTTGGCTGCCAATTTTAGTGACGTTTTGGGTGTTACGATTTCTCGCAAATTTAATGGATGGTATTTTGAAATTATTACCGAATCAGTATCGTCCTGATTATCTACTCGGATTTCATATTCCTGGATTAGGCATTATCGTTACTGTTGTTTTGTTATTTTTTACCGGCATGATTGTGGCTAATTTTATTGGTAGAAAATTAGTGAAATTATGGGATGGGATTGTGCTTCGAATTCCCGTTGTGCGATCGATTTATAGTGGCGTACAACAAGTTATGCAGACGATTTTAAGTCCAGAAGGAAAAGCGTTTCGAAAAGTGATTTTGGTGGAATATCCGCGCAAAGGATTATGGAGCATTGCCTTTCAAACAGGGGATGGTTCGCCCGAAGTGAATGCAAAAGCAAGTGCGTCCGATATGATCACGATTTTTATTCCCACGACGCCAAATCCCACGTCGGGTTTTTTAATGATGGTGTCAAAACAAGACATTCATGAATTGGAGATGACGGTTGATCAGGCTTTTAAATTAGTGGTTTCATTGGGCGTGGTTCAGCCGGATATGGCAGCCAAATTGATTGAGAAAAAATAAAGGTAAAGGTTAATTATGCGAACACATTATTGTGGTGATTTAACGAAAACGCAGGTCGATGAACGTGTCGTTGTATGTGGTTGGGTCCACCGTCGTCGGGATTTAGGCGGCGTGATTTTCATTAACGTACGTGATCGATCAGGCGTCGTACAAGTGATTATCAATCCTGAAAAAAAGGCAGTTTTTAGCATCGCCGAGAAATTGAAGAATGAATTTATTGTCAAAATTACAGGGCTTGTTCGCGCGAGACCGGATTCAATGGCCAATGCGACAATGAAAACCGGTGCGATCGAAATCGACGCAGATGAAATTGAAATTTTATGTGAATCGGAAACGCCGCCTTTCCCGATTGATAATTATGTTCCGGTGAATGAAGAGCTGCGATTAAAATATCGTTATTTAGATTTACGTCGACCGGAAATGGCGGCGAATTTAGTTTTATCTGCAAGATTGGCGAAAGCGATTCGCCAGTATTTGGACGACCAGCATTTCCTCGAAATTGAAACGCCGATTTTAACGAAAGCGACGCCTGAAGGCGCGCGAGATTACTTGGTGCCGAGCCGTGTGCATCACGGTCATTTTTATGCGCTCCCACAATCACCCCAATTATTTAAACAAATTTTGATGATGGCGGGGATGGATCGTTATTATCAAATTGTGAAGTGTTTTCGTGATGAAGATTTACGGGCGGATCGTCAACCGGAATTTACGCAGCTCGATTTAGAGTTATCTTTTGTGACTGAGCGAGATATTCAAGACGTGATCGAAGGGATGATGCGATTTATTTTTAAAGCGGTGATTGATGTCGAGTTACCTGTTTTTGAACGCATGACATATGCTGAATCGATGAAGCGATTTGGTAGCGATAAACCCGATTTGCGCAATCCTTTAGAATTAGTTGATATTGCCGATCTTCTACGTGATTCATCGTTTACTGTTTTTTCGACAGTGGCGCAAAATCCATCGGGACGTATTGCGGCGTTGCGCGTGCCGAATGGTTGCCAACTCAGTCGAAAGCAATTGGATGAATATACGCAATTTGTCGGCATTTATGGCGCAAAAGGATTGGCCTATTTGAAGGTCAATGAGCTATCGCAAGGGATGGCTGGATTGCAATCGTCTCTGCTGAAATTTTTATCGCCAGAAACGGTGGCGGCAATTTTAAATCGAGCACAAGCCAAAACCGGCGATATTTTATTTATTTGTGCGGATAAAATTAAAGTCGTTAACGAATCGCTTGGCGCACTGCGATTAAAAGTCGGCGATGATTTGAGTTTAACGCAAGCCGGTTGGCGACCGCTTTGGGTCACAGAATTTCCGATGTTCGAAGAGATCGATGGGCAATGGACTTCAGCGCATCATCCCTTTACGGCGCCGGCTATTTCCGATATTGATCACATGAAAAACAATCCTGCGCAATGTTTGTCTCGCGCTTGGGATATGGTGTTGAATGGTAATGAATTAGGTAGTGGGTCGATGCGTATTTATGACGTCAAATTACAAATGGCTGTTTTTGAATTGCTGGGTATTGGCGCAGCAGAAGCGCAAGAAAAATTCGGATTTTTATTAGAAGCAATGCGTTATGGATGCCCGCCGATTGGTGGGATGGGTATTGGTTTTGGACGAATTGTGATGTTGATGGCAGGGGCAAAATCACTCAGAGAGGTGATGGCATTTCCGAAGACAACGACGGCGAGCTGCCCGTTAACAGATGCACCGTCTGTTATCAGCGATGCACAGTTGAAAGAGTTAGGGTTGAGAGTTGAGGATTGAGAAAAGTATTACGATATGGGTTACCGTATATTTTGAAATTGAACAGACAATGAGGGGATCACATGGCCGGACATTCCAAATGGGCGAACATTAAATTTCGCAAAGCAACACAAGATAAAAAACGCGGCAAGATTTTTACGAAATTTATTCGCGAAATCACGGTCGCTGCGCGTACGGGTGGTGGCGATCCCAATACCAATCCACGACTGCGTTTAGTCTTGGATAAAGCCTTTTCGCAAAATATGATGCGCGATACAGTGGAGCGAGCGATCAAGCGGGGTACGGGTGAAATTGCGGGTGAAAATGTCGAAGAGTTAATGTATGAAGGTTATGGTGCGGGTGGCGTTGCTGTGCTCGTGAATTGCATGACAGATAACCGTAATCGAACCGTGTCTGAAGTACGTCATGCTTTTTCAAAATTTGGTGGGCGCTTGGGCACAGACGGTTCAGTCTCTTATTTATTTAAAAAAGAAGGTGTGATTACATTTGAGCCGGGCAGTCCTGAAGATAAAATCATGGAAATTGCTTTAGAAAAAGGTGCCGATGATGTACGGGTGAATGAGGATGGATCGATTGACGTTATTACGCCGCCTGAAAATTTTGAACCTGTTAAAAACGCGATGCAGGAAAAAAATCTAATACCGGCCAATGCGGAAATCATGATGAATCCCACGACCGAAGTGCCGCTCGATCAAGACACTGCCGAAACGGTATTGCGATTAGTGGATGCGTTAGAAGAATTAGATGACGTGCAAGATGTTTACACGAATGCTGATATTTCCGATGAAATTATGCAAAAAATAGGCTCGCATTAATTTATGGCGATTTCCGTTTTAGGGATTGATCCGGGTTCGCGCATTACCGGTTATGGGATTATCGAAATCACCTCCAATCATCAACTGACGCATATCGCGCATGGATCGATTCCCGTAAAGTCGACCGATCTTGCTGAACAACTAAAAAAAATCTATACCGCAATTGATGAAATCATCGCGAAATATCGTCCGCAAGAAGTGTCTGTCGAACGCATTTTTATGCATGAAAATGCAAGTTCTGCATTGAAATTAGGACAAGCGCGCGGTGTTGCAATCGTCGCTGCTTCGCAACAGGCGCCGTTATTTGAATACACAGCCAGACAAGTCAAATTAGCGGTCGCAGGATATGGTGCTGCGACGAAAGAACAAATTCAATTGATGGTTTGTCGATTATTAAAGCTGACTGAGAAACCCGCAGTTGATGCGGCCGATGCGCTCGCGATTGCGATTTGCCATGCCCATAGCCGGAAGATGAATGCAGTGACGAAAACAGGATTGAGGATTGAGGATTGAGGATTGAGCATTAAGGATTGAGGGCAAGGCGGATATAAAAATGCGAAGTATTTTTTCGCCGAACGACGTGTCGCAGGGTGATGATGTTCTGTTATCTGGGGTATTGTCATCCCGCGGCGAAGACCGCGGGATCCAGTGAAAACACCCAATCTATATGTTGATTTTAGATGCTCGATTTTTCGGGAATGACAGCGACGAGGCAAAATTTTTTTGATCATTGATGAAGGAGTAATTTTATGATTGGACAATTGAAAGGTATAGTAAGCGAAAAAAATCCGCCCTTTATTCTAATTGACGTACAAGGGGTTGGATACGATTTGCAAGTGTCCATGAATACATTTTATCACGTGCCCGAAGTAGGTCAGTCGATCGCACTCTATACGCATTTGATTGTTCGAGAAGATGCGTTATTGCTTTATGGGTTTCATCAAAAAGCAGAACGTACCTTATTTCGCGAGTTGATTAAAGTGTCAGGCGTTGGAGCGAAAACAGCGCTGGCGATTTTATCGAGCATGGATCCGCAGTCATTTATTGTCGCCATTCAACAACAAGAAGTGTCGTATTTGTTATCCATTCCCGGGATTGGTCGAAAAACGGCCGAACGCTTAATTGTCGAAATGAAAGATCGTTTGTCCGATTGGACGACGAGTAGTGGCGCCGTTTCTGTTGATGCGATTACCGGCGATGCAACGATGGGATCGCGTGATCCTGCCAAAGATGCCATTAGTGCCTTAATATCGCTCGGCTATAAACCGCAAGATGCAAGTCGTGCAATCCATAAATTGATGCATCAAAATTTATCGACTGAAAATTTGATTAAAGAAGCGCTCAAACAGATGCGGTAAGAATGGGCTCAGGCTCTCTACTCGGATTCTCTTTTAAATTATAGTCTTTGTGAATAATTGTGAGAGTTAGACGGAATTGAAAATCATCTGCTAAAAAATGCTGATATTCGGGATTTGTGAAAAAATCATTTAACAACAAATCCCGATCTCATTGCAGCAACTGATCAAAGCCAGAAGTTAGTATTTATCTTTTAGGAACTACTAGATTGTTAAGATCTGTTAAAGCCTCAACAGTGCTTGCAGGGGGCTCGCTAGCGCTACCATTAAGCGATAAATAATTTTGCTGGTGTGAGGGGTGTTTTTTTTGTGCAGCTCGAGCCGTTGATAAGACAGCGCCTGTTTGCTGATGAGTCAAAAGTAATGCAACAACACTATCGTTTTCTTTTTGCGCTCGCTGTACCAATCCTTCTTCTATAGCGGCGCTAATAATTCCCTGGGGTGTATCTCTAATCTGTTTAGCTCGGCCAGATTGCATCCAGCGTGCTAATAATAGCGTGAGCAGTGGAGATAAGGGGTTGGAAACAGTGTCTGATACCAATTGCCACGTGGCCGAAGGAATCGGTGATAGGCTACTGATGCCTGCTGATGGAATACCGACAATTGATCGCCCTATTGTGGTTACTGGATCGAGTCGAGTGATAGTGGAAATCGTGCATTGACCTAATTGAAGCGCGCTGTTTACCGCGGCTGTAGTGCTATCATAAATTGAAGGAAGCGCTGCCAGCTTATCTAAACAAATGGGTTGAGTTGTACCGACTCCAGCAGCGTTTAATTGACTAAAAGCGCTCTCACCACCAGCTTCTATTTGCGCGCATGTATCGGATAAGGGAGGACAGGTAGATTGGATGGATGGAGAAGGGTTTGAAAATAAGGTTCCAATTGTGCTTCCAAAAAACCAGGTTAACAGCAGTCTGTCTACGACTGCCATTTTACGGATAGGACTTATTTCAGTGATGGAGTCTATTTTTTTCGTATCTCTCAATCCAATAAACAAGGTGGATAAAATCCAGAAACGGCTAGTGGTGCTGGTGTGATCTAAAAGTGTTCCATCCGCAGTCATATATTCCTCTTGGTTTCTGAGAATATGTATGGTTTCTAGAGCGCTAGAGGTCGTATAGCACCCTAGTGTACAAGCGGTGAATAGAGCTGCAAAATAGTCCATGGGTATTAAGCGGCGTAATAAGGCTAAAGGCATCATAGTCCCTAAAAATACCGCTAATGAAGTTGTATCAGTCGCCGTTGGTGGGACTGCTGGGCACATGAAGCCCTGTTTGATACGAGCATAAGCATCTAAAGAGGCTAAAGCATGTTGACTGGCTGTAAGGGCTCCTTGGAATTTACCTTCAAGGGGACCCGGTAACGGATTAGGGCAGCCTATTGCGTTTCGCGCGAAAGTTAAATCTAAATCGCGATAGGGAGATGATTCGGAGAGATGGCTTGCATCAGAGGATATTCTTGCTAATTGATCATTGCGCGATTTTGAGTCACTCAAGAATTGTTCATTTTGTTGTGTCGTTGCGGCATCTTTTTTATATTGTCCTCCAATTTGTTGTTCAACGACAGCAATGCTTGTACAGCCTAAGCAAACGTGTCCAATATACCGAAGTGCTTTTGCAATTTCTAACATAGTTCCATTTCTCATTTTTTATATTTTGTAGAGGCTAGATTATAGGTCATTCACCTTAAGAAACTATTAAGAAAAAGGCTTATTTCCCATATAAATGCACCGCACAATCGTTTGTCGTGCTGCTGGTACATTGTATAACACCGCCTGATTTTTGCCCGTTTGTGAAAGTGGATATTGAAGTATTATCTTTGTTGATATAGGACGCTTGTGTCCACCACGTTGAGTGCACATTATATTCACAGTCAATGCCGGACCATGTAACAGGAGGATCGGTAATTAAGGCATGGTTGAAAGAGATAGGATATCCGCTATCAATAGGAAATGCCGGATAAGAAGCAATAAAAGTATGTGAATTTCCAGCGTCGTCTTGTACAACGATCGCGTTTTTAGTCTGATGAGTATTCGGATCAATAATTGCATTAGGTTCCGGGCACCTTAACGTATTACTTTGCACGCTGAGAGTGACTTGCGCATTATGGGTACTTTTCCCGACATTATTTTTCGCGCTGATGGTTAATGTGTAACTGCCCTGTGAAATGACTTTATCGGTTGGTAATTGAACGCTGAATTGAGATTCATTATTGTTAACTAAGATAATATTTGCTGGGCCATCTTCTAATGTGAATGTCATCGGTCCGCCGTTGTTAGTGTCGAAATATGCATTTTTATCGAGTAAGGCAGAACTGGTTCCTTGGTAAACGTTAATCGGTCCTGGCGTTTGAGCCACAGGCGTTGGAATTGATTTGGCGATGACTTGATAGGAAACGTATTGTGGATTGGGATTAAATCCAATG
>MGXH01000034.1 GCA_001801305.1 Gammaproteobacteria bacterium GWE2_42_36 | reverse complement strand
CGGCTCGCTCACTTCGTCCATATTAATCGCGATACTTCAAAAACTGTATGGATATAACGTCGCCTTTCTCGTCGGCGGGCTAGGCCTCTTTTGTGGGTTGATATTTTATTTTGCATTACGGCGTACTGCCGTCGAAGCGGACTCAGAAGTCGGCCGATTAAAACTTCCTGCTATACGAGGCATTAAAGTTGCATTGATGATTTTAGCGGGTATTGCCTTGAGTATTTTTCTCATTTCTCATGCAAAAATGGCAGATATTTTCCTGGTGATTGCGACTTTGGGATTATTTGCCTATTTTCTATTTGAAATTCTTCGTAGCCCAAAAATAGAACGATTTAAAATTATTGCCTGTTTAGCTTTGATTGCCATGGGACTCATCTTTTTTATCCTCTATCAACAAGCTTATACTTCTATTGTGCTATTCGTGAATCGTAGCGTTGATCGACACCTGTTCGGCGTTGAAATTCCAACGGTCTGTTTCTTTGGATTAAACGCATTTTGGGTGATTGCATTAGGCCCTGTTTTAGCCTCGTTCTATACTTATCTCAATAATCGGGGTGGCGATTGGCCCATTACCATAAAATTCCCCTTGGGACTGCTCATCACCAGTGGCTGCTTCTGGGCTTTAGTGCTCGGCGCTTATTTCGCAAACAACGCTTCGCTCATTGCACCAGGATGGATGGTACTGGCTTATTTTCTCTATACGCTAGGTGAGATGTTAGTCAGCGCGCTGGGTGTTGCTATGGTCACCCATATTGCGCCCAAACGCATGTATGGTGTTATGATGGGCACCTGGTTTGTCGTTGGCATGTCTTTAGCCTCCGCTTTAAGCGGTGTTTTTGCCGGTATAGCCAACGTTCCAGAGACAGTACAAGATCCCGCCGCCATCCTGCATATTTATAGCATGGCCTTTACGAAAATTGGTGTTGCAAGTACTATTCTGGCGTTATTGTGCTTTGTTGTAGGCCCCTACATCAAGCGCATGTCAGAAGTAAAAGAATAACATTCACTCTCATAAAAAAGCATGCCCTCGCATGCTTTTTTTATTCCTATTATAAAGGAAACAAACGATGTCTATTGAAGCATCCATTCGAAAAATCGCTGAACGGTTCGAATCGGCTAATTTATTTTATGGGCATGGAACCGACAACGCTTTCGATGAAGCCGCTGCGCTTGTTTTTCACGTGTTAAATTTACCTTTTGATATTGATCAAGCAACGCTTGATCAGGCTATCATCACAACAATGCAACAACAACGCATTCAAGAACTCGTTCAAATCCGCATTAAAACCAGAAAGCCGCTGTCCTATCTCATCCAAACCGCTTATTTTGCTGGGCTTCCTTTTTATGTCGATGAGCGAGTGATCGTCCCTCGATCTCCTTTCGCTGAACTAATCGAAAATCAATTTGAACCGTGGGTTCAACCTGATCGCATCAAGCATATTTTAGATTTATGCACGGGGAGTGGATGCATGGCGATTGCCTGCGCAAAATATTTTCCGGATGCGGAGGTTGATGCAATCGATGTATGCCAAGACGCTTTAGCGGTTGCCGCGATTAATATCAAAAAACATGAAGTCGAAAATCAAGTTCATCTATTTCAGTCTAATTTGTTTGATGCGCTCCCCCATAAAAAACGATATGACCTCATTATCAGCAACCCTCCTTATGTTAGCCAACAAGAAATGCAGCAACTTCCTAAAGAATATTTGCATGAACCTTCGCTCGCTTTAGCGGCAGGGAAAGAAGGTCTCGATATCGTCAATCGCATTTTACGGGAAGCCGATCATTTTCTCTCAGAAAATGGCACCCTTTTCGTTGAAGTAGGAAATACGCAAGAGATACTCGAAAAACACTATCCGCTTATTCCCTTTACTTGGTTAACTCTTGACAGAGGTGGCGATGGTATTTTTCTGCTTTCAAAAAAAGAACTCACTCGCTACGCGGGATCTTTTAAAAATTTAGACAAATAAACCGCTTGACCCAAAGCAAAAAGAAAAGTCAAACTCAACAGACCAAATAATTTAAAATTGACCCAAATCGATGTGCTGTAGTGATAAGCAACGTATAGATTTAACGCACCAGTCAGCACAAAAAACAGACACCAACTCATATTCATACGACGCCAAACAAGATCGGGCGCGGTAATTTTTTTTTCCATCATGTGCTGAATCATTGGTTTTTTCATCACCCATTGACTCCCTAAAAATATCGCCGCAAATAACCAATTCACGACCGTCGGCTTCCACTTAATAAACAAGGGATTTCGAGACAGTATTGTTGCAGTGCCCAGCAATAAAATGACACAACAAGTAACCACCTGTAAAGGCTCGAATTTTTTATATCGGTAGCGGTAAATCATCATCTGCAGAAAAGAAATAACCATCGCGGCACCCGTAGCCGCATAAATACCGACTATCTTGTAGACAACAAAAAAAACAATAATGGGAATGAAATCGTAAAATACTTGCACAAACTGAGTCCTTGCTGCTTAATTTTCAAGAAGCGCACTATAACATCAATTTTTTTACTTTAGAATCTCCTTCCCTTTTTCATCAGGACCGTTTCATCATGAGGAGTCGATAAGAAAAGATAAAAATAGGTCCCGTTCCTTCCTATCGTCATCCCGGTGATCAAGCTCGTTATAATGATAGTCACAATCGGAAACAGCGCGCTCTGTGCAATGGGTGAGGATACCGCCCGCAAATAATTGATCATATATTCAACAACAAATATACCCATAATTAAAAGCAATATCGTCCAGTCACCTGGCACCTCAATTAACCACTTTTGTTTATTAACGCGCACCGTCTTTTTCCCGACATGTAAGCGTCCCAGGTAAACGCCTGCTAAAATCCCAACCAACCAATAGGCCAATGTCATAGGAACCGAGCGGAAAAGATGAAAAAGATGTCCAAGAGATAATACCAAAAATATTAGTGGCAACAGAATTAACCGCGCTGGATTCATCGTGCGCGTGTAGCACCGCTTGATACCTAAATAGAGCATCACAAAAAACAAAATGATAACCCAAGTCGGCGTATTGCTCAGAATATTTAGCATCAGTCACCTCGATTTTTTAGTCAATCTATATTTTTTAAGGCCCATCACAGGGTTTATTGCCAAGTGAAGCCGATCATGAAATAGATAGGATCCTTTTGCAAGGATAACCCTTCTTCAAGCACAATTAAACTCGATTTTTAGTATGATTTACGCTAGCATAATCGCTTATTATTTATAAAAAATTTATAAAAACCCAAAGGGAATAACACATGAATTTGAATTATTTAGACTTTGAACAATCTATTGCTGAACTTGAATCAAAAGTCGCTGAATTACGCGCTTTAGGTGAAACTAACAATTTAGATATTCAAAAAGAAATCTCACAACTTGAAGAAAAAAACCGCCAACTCACTAAATCTATTTTCGCACACCTAAAAACGATGCAAATAGTACAGGTAGCGCGCCATCCGATGCGCCCTTATACGCTCGATTATATTGAAAGAATGTTTACGGAATTTGATGAACTCCATGGCGATCGCCATATCAGCAAAGGACCCTCTATTATTGGTGGCGTTGCTCGTTTGGATGGAAAACCGGTTATCGTGTTAGGACATCAAAAAGGTCGAAAAACACAAGAAAAATTGGAACGAAATTTTGGCATGCCTCATCCCGAGGATTATCGCAAAACACAGCGTCTAATGACAATGGCCGAAAAATTTCATTTACCGGTGCTCACTTTTATTGATACGGCCGGTGCTTATCCAGGATTGGGCGGAGAAGAGCGCAATCAAAGCGAGGCGATTGCGCGCAATTTATCGCTCATGTCTCAACTAAAAACACCGATTATTTGTACGATCGTCGGCGAAGGGGGATCCGGCGGCGCCATTGCGCTCGGCGTTGGCGACCGTTTGCTCATGCTGCAATACAGCGTTTATTCTGTGATTTCTCCCGAAGGATGTGCTTCTATTCTATGGAAAAATACGGAGAAAACGGAAGAAGCCGCTGAGGCCCTAGGCATTACAGCAACCCGATTAAAAAAATTAGGATTCATTGATCAAGTTATCGAAGAGCCTTTGGGCGGCGCACACCGTAACTACGATGAAATGGCCGCAAAAATAAAGCGTGTTTTAATCGACCAACTCGCTGTGCTAGAAAAAACGCCATTGCATCAACTACTCCGAGATCGCTATCAGCGATTGATGAACTATGGAATAAAAGATGCCTCATGATTTCAACTCCATTATTATTCAAACATTAACTGCTTTTTTGCCGGATATTTCCAACGCTAACAAGATTTATATTGCTTATAGTGGTGGCGTTGACTCGCACGTTTTACTGCACGCATTAACGACATTACGCAATCAACATCCCTTTAACTTACACGCGATTCACATTCATCATGGACTATTACCTCAAGCCGATGAATGGGCGCAACATGGCGAAAAAATATGTGCAGAAAACAAAATCGCTTACACAAGCATTTCTGTAACCGTGCAACTCGAGAAAGGATGCAGTCTTGAAGAAGCCGCCAGAACAGCACGCTATCAAGCCTTGGCCAATTTACTCAACGAAGATGATTTGCTGTTTGTAGCACATCATCAAGATGATCAAGCGGAAACTTGTCTCCTGCATTGTCTCAGAGGATCGGGTCCTCGAGGATTGGCCGCTATGCCGATGAAAGCCTCTTTTTCAAAAGGATTTTTGATTCGACCTTTTTTAGCGATCTCCCGTCAAGTTATTTTAAATTATGCGCATCAACATCAACTCTGCTGGATTGAGGATGAGAGTAATCATGACACTCGTTTTTCGAGAAACTTCTTACGCTACCGCGTCATACCCTTATTAAAAGAACGATGGCCTGCTGTCGGCCACAGTTTAATGCAAGTCGCCTCTCATGCCGCTGAAGCGGAAGTCTTATTACAAACACTGGCTGAAATAGATTTTAAACAAACGTATCAAAGCACAACGAATACGCTATCCATTGATCAATTAAACCAACTTTCTTTTATCCGTCAAAAAAATCTGCTGCGATATTGGTTTTATAAAAAAAAAATGCGCATGCCTTCGACGCAACAGCTCGAACAAATCATCCGGAGCGTTATCCATGCTAAACAAGATGCAACGCCTCATCTACATTGGAAAAATAACGAGATACGTCGCTATCAAAATCAGTTGTATTTAAATACGACATTAACCCCCATGAATCCCACTGTAATTATCCCCTGGCTTGATTATCGAACACCACTTGTACTACCTAACTCATTAGGGACGCTAACAACGGAAATAAAAATCGGAGAAGGAATCAATCCAGAAAAAATACAATCCATGACGATACGTTTTCGACAGGGGGGCGAAACCTGTAAATTACCTTATCGAACAACCACGCATTCGCTCAAAAAGTTATTTCAAGCATGGAAAATGCCGCCTTGGCAGCGCACCTATTTTCCGCTAATTTATATCGAAGAAGAATTGGCCGCTATTCCAAACTATACAGTCTGCCGAGATTTTTTACTTACGGATAAAAAAAAGACCGGTATAACGATTTGTTATCACCGGCCCAATCAAAACAAATAGTTTGCACTGTTTGTCTTTAGGAATTATTTTTCCGTATGGTGGCAACAGCAACCATTGCTTTTCCAAATGTAATTAATCAAAGCGCCAACTGCCAAGATAGGAATCATGATATCAAAAAAGTTGGTAATCATAATCACTGGTTTCAACGCTGTTTGAGGGAGCACCAGGCCCAACACTGCCAGAGCAATCGCGCCGACAACCACTAAGAAGCAAAACAATTTACGTAACATATTTCAATCTCCAAGAAGTTAATTAATCCGTAACGCTTAATATTACGAGCAACTTTAGATTACGCGGAGATCTTGCGAGAGTCAAATTGAATTTTGTGATTATTTCTGTTTTATCAGGGGTATTGCCGCCTGTAAATGCCCACAAAATGATTGACGTCTTTTAAGATTACAGTATGCTAACCGCTTTAGGAGAGGTGGCTGAGTGGTCGATAGCGGCGGTCTTGAAAACCGTTGAGCTCTCACGAGCTCCGGGGGTTCGAATCCCTCCCTCTCCGCCAGCCTGGTCCCAACAGGCTATTATGTAACACTTTTAGAGAAGAGCCCGTATGATAAAGATCATGATTGTTGATGATCATCGGCTAGTTCGAAAAGGAATTTCAAGTCTCCTAGCTAATGCATCTGATATTTCCGTTGTCGGTGAAGCAGAAAGCGGTGAAGAAGCTATTCAAGCAGCTAAAGAACATCGACCTCATGTCATTCTCATGGATTTGCAAATGCAGGGTATCGGGGGACTAGAGGCAACAAAAAAATTATTACGCATCTTTCCTCATTTGAAAATTTTGGTTGTAACCGTTTGCGAAAATGATATCTTCCCATCCCGTTTATTAGATGCCGGTGCTTCAGGCTATATCACTAAAAATGCCAGCGCAGAGGAAATTGTATTGGCAATCCGGGAAGTGTATCAGGGTAAATGCTACATTTGCACGAGTATCGCGCAAAAATTAGCGGTTCATCGATATTCTCGAACAGTAAAAAAAACAGTATTAGACACCTTATCATCCAGAGAATTACAAATTTTAGTCACCATAGCTCAAGGCAAGAAAACACCCATTATTGCAAAAACATTACATTTGAGCCCAAAAACGATCAATACTTACCGCTATCGTCTTTTTGAAAAACTAGGCGTTAAAAATGATGTTGAGCTGACCCATATCGCTTTGCAAAATAATTTGTTAGAAGCCGAATAAGGCCATGAGCGAAGTGCTAGCTAACTGCTTAAAAAGCCTGTCCACGCGCGCAGGCATTTATTTAATGCTGGATCGGGCCGATCGAGTACTCTACGTGGGTAAAGCCAAAAACCTTAAAAATCGGGTGAGCAGTTATTTTCGCACATCAACGCTGAATGCTAAAACAGCCGCTTTGGTTAAACAAATTCACTCGATTCAAACGCTCGCAACCCAAACCGAAAATGAAGCGTTAATTTTAGAAAACAACTTAATAAAAAAACACCATCCGCCTTATAATATTTTATTTCGCGACGATAAAAGTTATCCGTATATTTTCATTTCTGCCGATCCTTACCCGCTGATCACCTTACATCGAGGCAACAAAAAAAACAAAGGCTCCTATTTCGGTCCTTATCCCCAAGGACGAGAAGCTCGCGAAACAGTTCATCTCTTACGAAAATTATTCCTTTTGCGTTCGTGCGAAAACACTGAATTTTCCCATCGATCTCGACCCTGCTTACAATATCAAATTAAACGCTGTTCCGCGCCATGCGTGAATTTTATTTCGCCCGAACATTATCAGGCACAAGTCCGTTACGCCACCTTGTTTTTAGAAGGCAAAAGTTCAGCGATCATGAATGATTTGGCTATCAAGATGAATGAAGCTTCTTCGCAATTACAGTTTGAGGAAGCCGCCTTTTATCGCGATCAAATTCGCATGCTAAAAAATATTCAAAGCGCTCAATCTGTCCAGAAAAACCAGGAAAATGTCGATGTGATTATTGCACGACAAATGGAACAATCCGCTTTTGTGTATTTGCTCATGATTCGTGATGGAAAATTACTAGGACATAAACATTTCATTCAGCAAAACAAACTATCGCTTGATATAACTGAAGTTATTTCCACCTTTATTTTACAATATTATTTGGAATCGCGAGAACAAAAACCTAACGAAATTATTCTGGAGACAGAATTACCACAAACAGTCCTATTGGAATCTATTTTAGCAGAACAGTTTCACCATCCCATCCATTTAAAAACACAAGTGAAAATACATCGGCAGCAATGGCTCGAATTAGCAAAAATGAATGCACAAGAGATTATCCAAAATCAATTATCGTTGCGTCATCGGTATTTTCAACAATTTTGTGCGCTACAAAAATTATTACAATTACCCGCTTTGCCGGAACGGATCGAATGTTTCGACATCAGCCACACCCAAGGCACTGCCCCTATTGCAGCGTGCGTTGTGTTTGGAGTCAGTGGCGCCTTGAAAAAAGATTATCGTCGCTTCAATGTAACAGGCATTAAGAAAGGCGACGATTTTGCGGCAATCCATCAAGCCGTCAAAAAACGCTATACTTCTCTCCTTAAACGATCGACTGCATTGCCCAACCTACTAATCATCGATGGCGGAAAAGGACAATTAACGGCGGCTCAAACAGCGCTAGATGAATTAGGATTAACGCAGATAACCCTGCTCGGCATCGCCAAAGGATCAGAACGAAAAAGAGGGGCGGAAAAAATTTATATCGGTCAACAACGGCTTGAAATTGAAGATGCGTCTCGGCAACCCGCTTTTCAATTACTCCAGAAAATTCGCGACGAAGCCCATCGTTTTGCCATTACAGGGCATCGTCTCAAACGCCAACAACAAAGTCGCACGTCTATCTTGGATGAAATTCCGCAGCTGGGCGATAAACGCCGCAGTTTGCTATTAACGCATTTTGGTGGACTTCAGGGATTATTAAGCGCTGGTGCGATCGATATTGCAACAATTAAAGGCATCAGCAAAAAAATGGCTGAAACGATTTTTCAACACCTGCATACACATTCGTAGAGTACTCAAATATAAAAAATTTTGTCCTGCCGTGCAGTGATCGTCATCACCTCGAAGTGAAAGATCATAGGATCAAGCACCTTTGCCTTTTTAGATCTTTTACCATTCCCACGAAAACAGGAATTCGCGTTTAAAAATAAAAGCTGCTCCATAACGCCCCCCCTTCCTCAACCCTGCGCAGTCTTTCCAGCCCGCACATCCTGTGCGGCCACTCGGCAGAAAAAATGCTTCGCATTTTTATATCCGCCTTGCCCTTGCTGGCCTCCGTGTCCATTGCCGCCCACTCATCGCAATAAATTTATTCAAACTTTAAAGAACAAGCCAGCATAGTTAAAAAGAAATATAAGTCTGACCAAATAATCATTGCTTTCTCTTAAAAAATTCGTATATTTCAATTAGAGAGAGTTGTTGTGTTATTTTAACCATCAACCCATTCAATAAAAGCGGATTTTTACTGGGAATGAGTGTTCCATGAGCGCTTTTAGATAGTAACTCAGATAATTCAGGTGTCATACCTATGAAAATCCCGACGATGTTAACGTTAATGCGCTTGGCCATCATTCCTTTCATCATATTGTTTTATTATATCCCTTTCCATAGCATGCGCATTGTGGTGGCGGTTTTATTTGTTTTAGCATGCCTGACTGATTGGTTAGACGGTTATTTGGCCAGAAAATTAAATCAAACGACCCGATTCGGTGCTTTTTTAGATCCTGTCGTCGATAAAATCATTGTAGCCGTCGCGTTAGTGCTGTTAGTTTCCGATCCGCGATTACCCTACTTGGTCATTCCTGTCGCGGTCATTATCTGCCGTGAAATTGCCATTTCTGCCTTGAGAGAATGGATGGCTGAAATCGGAAAACGCACGAGTATTGCTGTCAGTTTTATGGGGAAAATTAAAACCACTATCCAAATGATCGCCGTAATCGCTTTATTAGCCTGCAATCCAGCCGCACCGAATTGGGTGATGTATGTAGGTTATGTTTTATTATATGCTGCAGCGATTTTAACAATCTGGTCAATGGGTATTTACTTGAAAGCTGCTTGGCCTAACTTTGAACTGAAATAGTGCTTGTTTTTCAGAAAAAAGACGTTAGAATGCCTCTGCTTTATAGTAGGAATGTGCGGGAATAGCTCAGTGGTAGAGCATAACCTTGCCAAGGTTAGGGTCGCGAGTTCGAATCTCGTTTCCCGCTCCAAAATAAAAAGCCGCACCAACGGCTTTTTTAGTTTAAGGATAAGATCCCAGATTCAATATCGATTAGTTTCTGGGCTTGCGCGAAAAGACGCGAGGCTATCGAGCTCAAGCAACCGGAGTTTATTAACCAATAAATGAAGGAATTGTGCGCGAGCTTTAAACGTGTCAAATTGCTTTTCGCATAAGCCTAGGTTTATGGCTGGGTAGCAGAGTGGTTATGCAGCGGCCTGCAAAGCCGTTGACGCCGGTTCGATTCCGGCCTCAGCCTTATATGTGGATGGCTAGAAAAGTTTTATCTCTAGCCCGGGTGGCGGAATAGGTAGACGCAAGGGACTTAAAATCCCTCGG
>MGXH01000033.1 GCA_001801305.1 Gammaproteobacteria bacterium GWE2_42_36 | reverse complement strand
ATAATCCACAAAGAACGAAAATCACGTTTCTTTTCTTTACGTCCGCGATAAGCATATTGCCCGGCCTTAATAACGGCCTGTTTCGCAACGCGATAAACACGGCTTCTCGCACTATAATAACCTTTCGCTTTTTTTAAGACTTTTTTATGACGTGCTCGCGCAGTCACGCCTCTTTTTACTCTTGGCATGGTTGTTTTCTCCTCTGACTTCTATTAATTAATCATCTGTATAACGCGTTTCATATCGGTTTTATGAACCATCGCATTACCCCGTAACTGACGTTTCCTCTTCGGGCTTTTCTTAGTCAGAAGATGTCGACGATCTGCACTCTTGTGCACAATCTTTCCACTACCCGTGCACTTGAATCGTTTTTTTGCACTCTGATTTGACTTTAACTTTGGCATATCTTTACTACTCCGCAATTTACTATTTATTTTAATCTGCAATCTGATTCAACGTTAACAACAGGAAGCAATGCGCCCCTTGTTTTTCCGCGCTAAAACTGATCGCCGCTTCTACTTACTTTTTCTTCGGCACTAAAACCATCATGACTTGCTGGCGTCCTTCAAATTTCGGCGCTCGTTCAATATCGCTATACTCCGAAAGATCAGCACAAAGTCTTTGTAAGACTTTAAGACCAATCTCCTGATGCGACATTTCTCGACCGCGAAAGCGAAGGCTCACTTCCACCTTACTCCCTTCTTGCAGGAAACGGGTCAGGTTGCGTAGTTTTACCTGATAATCTCCTTCTTCAATCCCTGGACGTAATCTGAGTTTTTTCAGTTGGCTTTTTTGCTTTTTCTTAGACTGTGCCTGTTTTTTATTTTGTTGAAATACATATTTGCCATGATTCATGATTTTACAAACTGGTGGATCTGCATTCGGGACGATTTCAACTAAATCTAGTTCAACTTCGTACGCTCTATCCAACGCTTCTCGAATGGATACAACTCCCACCTGCTCTCCGTCTTCCGCGATCAATCGAACTTTTGGCACGCGAATGCCGTCGTTCACGCGAACCTGTTTTTCAGTGCTAATATGCGATTCCTCCAAAATAATTTACTGGGCTTGTGCGAAAAACGATTTGACGCGTTAAAAACCCGCCTCTCATCTTTTCGAATAAGCCAGCCTTACATAACTCGTTCGTATTGAACAATTTCTGAGTGAATGCAATTTAGAAAGTCTTCAATTGACTGGTTACCTAAATCACGACCCGATTGTGTTCTCACCGAAACTAAGCCGCTCGCACGTTCTCGATCCCCCACCACTAACAGGTAAGGAATGTTCTGTAACGTATGCTCGCGGATTTTAAAGCCAATCTTCTCATTTCTCAAGTCAGAAATGGCCCGAATGCCTTGTTTTTTGAAAATTTTCACAATGGATTCGGCATAATCGGCCTGTTCATCCGTAATATTCATCACAACCACCTGAACCGGCGCTAACCACAATGGCAATTTCCCTGCATATTGTTCGAGCAAAATACCGATAAATCGCTCGATCGAGCCGATAATAGTCCGATGAATCATCACCGGCGTTTTGCGCTCACCATCTTCGGCAACGTATTCAACCCCTAATCGTACTGGCATGGAAAAATCAACTTGAATTGTCCCGCATTGCCAGGTGCGATCTAAGCAATCATGTAAATGAAATTCTATTTTTGGCCCATAAAAAGCCCCTTCGCCGGGCGCCAACGTAAAAGCCAATTTTTGCTGATTTAACGCATCCGCGAGTGCTTGCTCGGCTCGATCCCAATTTTCATCGGCACCAATTCGCTTGGATGGACGCGTCGCCAAACGAATCGTCACTTTTTCAAACCCAAACGTTTTATACACTTCGAACGTTAAATGAATGAGCGTTGCAATTTCATCGAGCATTTGTTGCTCGGTACAAAAAATATGCGCATCATCTTGCGTAAATTGACGAATTCTCATAAGACCATGCAAAGCGCCAGATAATTCATTGCGGTGACATTGCCCAAATTCCGCCATGCGCAAAGGCAAATCACGATAACTTTTGAGTCCCTGATTGAAAACCTGAATATTACCCGGACAATTCATCGGCTTGATCGCAAAAAGTTGATCTTCCGATTGCGTGATAAACATATTATCCTGATATTTTTCCCAATGACCGGATTGCTCCCATAAACCGCGCGCTAAAATGATCGGCGTATTGACTTCTTGATAATCATAATCGCGCAATTTTTCTCGCATATATTGCACAATCGATTGGTAAATCTTCCATCCTTTATCGTGCCAAAAAATCATGCCCGGGGAGCGCATATCAAAATGAAATAAATCCATGTGCTTGCCGAGTTTACGATGATCGCGCTTTTCCGCTTCGATTAATTTTTGCAAATACGCATCCAAATCTTTTTGATTAAAAAAAGCCGTCCCATAAATACGCTGCAACATTTTATTTTTCGAATCACCTCGCCAATACGCGCCCGCGAGTTTAATCAACTTAAATGCTTTTAATTGCCCTGTTGACGCAGCATGAGGACCGCGGCATAAATCGGTGAATTCGCCTTGCTCGTAAATACTTAATGGCTCATTTTCCGGCAAATCACGAATTAATGCTGTTTTATAAATTTCTTGTTGCTGCTCAAAAAAAGACAAGGCCGCTGCTCGGCTCATATCTTTTCGGATCATCGGAATATTTTGCTGCGCGAGTGCTTTCATACGCGCTTCAATCGCGGTTAAATCGTCGGGCGTAAAGTGATGGGGTAAATCAAAATCATAATAAAACCCCTCTTCGATCACAGGACCAATCGCAATTTTCGCCTCGGGAAAAAGTTGTTTCACTGCATGTGCTAATAAATGCGCGGTTGAATGACGAATAATCGCGAGTGCTTCTGGATTTTTATCCGTTAAAATGGTGACCTGTGCATCTTTATCAATGCGAAAAGACACGTCGACAAGCTGGCCATCCACTTTAGCCGCAATCGCAGCAGCCGCTAACCGATCGCCGATCGATTTGGCAATATCATAAACAGAAACGGTCGAATCAAAAGATTTCTGACTATTATCCGGCAGAGTAATGATAGGCATAGTGATCCTCAACACGCATAAAAGAAATGGTAGGCGCGAGTGGGATCGAACCACCGACCACCACCATGTCAAGGTGATGCTCTACCACTGAGCTACGCGCCTATAAAAAGCATAGGGGCAAGAAAATAGCATCAGTCACTCAAAGAAGCAATATTAAAATCGATACCGCTAAACAAAAAATGCACTCTTGATCGTTTATTACCTGAATCCAAGGGAGCGAAGACAAAAGGCGAAACCCCAACGTTTCATTCGATAACGCGCCGCGCTTAAGCAGCGTTCATTTTGCTAAAACTCTCTACTTGTCAATGAGGCAACGTTGGCCTATCCCATCAATCCAACCGGGACACGAATGTAGGAAACGCGCTGATGATGCATCCTAGCGGCAAGGCCCACTCTATCCAGTAAATCCCCACAACCAATGGCAATGACTGGGGTGACACGATGCGATGATTTTGCCTGACTCATCGCGTGAGCAATCTCAAGCGCTATGGCTTTTGTTTTAAGATTTGTACGGTCAATCACTTTCCAATCCGCCCTAATATGCCATGCCGCAAAATACGCCCTGAGCTGATCTCGATAAACATCTAGAATCGCTTGGTCAATGACGATCAAACGTCGCACAACCTGTGTTCCTCGCGCTTCACCTATATGGGCTAAGGTCGCGTTCGTTGGGTCTAACAAACCACGATGGCATGCAGTGTTTTTCATTTTAATTCCTGTGAAAAATTCATATCAATGGATCAAATGCGCTTGAGAAAGCCCATTAAATCGCATCGTCGAAGAAGTTTTTACCTTGAAAACGGGCGCGTGAACACCCGTAAAAAACACGGAGGTGATAAAAACGGGTAATCGTCAAAATCGGTCAAAAATATCATTACTCTGACACATGATTCTGGTAATATTTTGACCATGTTCAATATTGGCAGGGAAAATATGGCTGGCATAGCAGGTGTACTTAATCCGCTTCATTTAACAGAAGCCATGCTTTGGCAATTGCCGGGGTTTGTTACCTGGAAAGATATGCGTTCTCGACATATCGCTGGAAGTAGCACGGTTGTGCGTTTATGTGGTTTTCAACGACTCGAAGAGTTTATTGGCACTATCGATTACGATATACGCTGCGACGCTGCCGAGAGTGCTGCAAGCTTTATTCAACAGGATCAATGGGCATTGGCCACGGGATCACATACTTCTATCGATATCAATCGATATGCGGATGATAAAGTTCACGCTCACTTTACCCAAAAAAAAGCATTTACGGATGCAAAAGGCAAAATAATTGGTGTCGCTTGTTCTAGCATTGAATTGAATGACATTAAATTGATCGATCTAGGTATGTCTTTACTACACCACGACATTGGCGGATGCATCATCGGAAACTCTTTACGAAACACCTGTTATTCCTTGGACCATTTATACCGTTCGTATAAACTCTCTCGCCAAGAATCGGAATGTTTATTCTATTTGATTCGCGGTCATCGAACCAAAACGATCGCGCAAATTTTAAAATTATCACCAAGAACAATTGAGAGCTATCTGAACCAAGTGAAAAACAAATTACATTGTTATACTTTGCCACAGGTTATTGAAAACGCCAAAGCAAACGGATTTATGCTGGCCATTCCATCACACATGCTTCAGCTATATCTCCCTTAAACACTCAGCCGCAATTTTCTTTACAATATCTTCCTTCGAAAAAAAATGGTCATGATCCACATCACAAGGAATCACTTTAATTAAATTGTTTTGCAAAACCGTGGATAATCCATTGTCTGTCGTTTTAGATATATAATATTCCGCCATCCGTTGAAAGGGTTGAAAAGAAGTTTCTTCCGTTGGAGAGAACTGTTCGTACTGAGGCATCCCATTGGCCACTCGCATGGCCTTAAACATAATGGTCATTGCTTCTGGGTTTAAAACAACATCCACTGGCGAATATCGACAATCAATATCCTCGGATATATTAATGGCATGTTTTTTATTGAGTATTGTGACAACTTCTTTTTGATTAAAAAATGCATCGATCATGATTAATTGATTCACTTTTTCTCCTTCACGACATAATTGTCTCGCAATTTCAAAAGCCAGCACACCTCCAAAACACCATCCCAAAAAATGATAGGGACCATGAGGCTGTATCTTTTTTATCAACGGAATGTAATGCTCCGAAGCCAGTCTCTCGTAAGTATACTGTTGCGCTATATCTTCCCCATACTGTTGTTGGATATGCAAATAAAAATTATTAAACAAGACCAACTGTTTTTTATCGACCCGCGGGACTAAATTATTAAAATAGCTTTCCGCACCCCCCCTCCCTTGTGGAAATATAAATAATGGTGCTTTGTAATTATGGTGGTCATAAAAAGTAACGTACGGGGTATAATCCTTCGCGTCAACCAGGAGCTGTTTTTCCATTTTTTTAATCCTGCAACACGTCGCTAATTTTTCTTGGCGTTTTAAGTGTTGCGACAATGCTTGTATATTTCTTTGCTCGAAAATTTCTTTGACTGAAATGTTAAATCCCGATTTACCCATCTTTGAACTGAGTAAAACGCTGAGTATTGAATTCCCCCCGATTTTAAAGAAGTCATCGGTAATGCCAACCTCGTCTAGCCCTAACACGGCTTGCCAAATCTCACAGAGTTTTCGTTCTACTTCAT
>MGXH01000032.1 GCA_001801305.1 Gammaproteobacteria bacterium GWE2_42_36 | reverse complement strand
GGTTAGGATCAAATGTGAGCTCGATGTTGCCGTCAAATTGGCAATTACCCGGGAAATAGCCTATTCATTCCTAAGATCTTGCCGCCGCCCTAAGTCCTCCGGCGTGCGACGAACGCCTTTTTCCTCTTCGCCTTGTATGGTGACTACCGCTTTTGCCTTTTCGACGTAGGATGAGACTGGGTTGAGATTATTGTATCCACGCACAGCGTCTAACACAGCTTTGGTTGTTTGCTCGGCTGATTTTATATCGTTTAAAGGGGTGTCTAGCGCAACACCGCTTTTTTTAAGTAATTGATAGACCGTAAGCAATGTGTTTGGATCAGCAATTTCCCCCACTATGTTAGCCCTGGCAATATCCAATTTTCCAGCGACCCCCAATTTCAACAGCATTTCAGCGGTGATTTTCGCAATTTCCTCAGGTGATCCTGACGTCAAGGCATGTTTTACACGAAAATGAAGAGACTCAATCGGATTAAGGCAGTTGTTAATTTGTTTGACCATTTCGTTTAAAAAATTTTCTTCTTGAGACGAAACATGGGCGTTGTTTTCTGAATTAAGCATGCTTGTTTTCCTCTGGCTGATTCATAGCTTTTAGGCGTTGAAAAATATCGAAACTTCGAAGACGCTTTTCTAATAAAGCTCTTTCCGCTTCACTGATAGGGAAACGCGCATCCCAGGCTGTCTGAGCCGTTTGTATGAACTCCGACAATCGTTTTTGAAAAGCTATTTTAGTGTGTTCATCGGATTGATAAAGGGCGGTTATGTTTTCCAAAATCGATTCGTAGAGCGCTTTGCATTGATCAGCAAAAGGTTCCGTTGCATTTTTTCGGCTTTGCTCTATTTGGTCCAAGTTCTTTTTTAAATCCGCTAAATCTTTTTGAATGCTTTGTAATGCCCTTGATGCCTGTTTGAAATCAGGCTGAGGCGGTTTGGTATAATTTTGATATTTTTCATCGTCCAGTTGACGTGTCAGCTCTTTTGCCTCTTCAATTTGTGCGAGATAATTGGGAATATCAATGGTTTGCAATCCTTCTATTTTATATTGCAATTGACCGATTTTCATCGCGCAGGCCGCGTCCTTTTGAAACGCATTGGGCTTATTTGAGTGATAAAATAAAAAATCAGCCAGCAACCCAGCGACCGAATCGTTTTTTTCTAAATTTAGTAAACGAGAGAGGTGAGTCACTAATAAATGTTGGGGGTCATCGCCTAATTGTACATATACGAAAATAATAATATGGCTAAAAGCGGTGCCGAGACTGGACCAATATTGGTCAGTTTTCTGAAAACAATTGTGTAATAATTCTGATAGCTGAGCTTTGTCAGTTTCAGTTTCTGTCGAGATTTGCTCGTGGATCGCTTGATTGCTTATAGGGGACATTTTATTCCGCTTTAAAAAATCATAAGTTAAATGTAACTATAATGGCTTTTTCAAAAATTTGCCAAAGATTTTCTTGTTAAAATTGTTTATTGAAAAAGGCTATTCTTCACGATCAATTAATGTGGGGATGCCATTTTCCCGTGTGATAGCTATTTTCACTGAGGCCCAATTGACGCGTTCTTTTTGTTGATCAACGGTCTCCATGATGAGATCGTAAATCTTTTTCACACGTTCCTGAACTGACCCGCGTGATTCGGCTAATGCAGGATGCACTTCCAAATAAAGTCGGCCCTCGTAGAAACCTGCCTTGTAGGGTTGATCGGCAATGCGAACCGGCGTTCCTGTCTCCACTTGATTGAATAATTCCTCAATATCTTCTGGGTAAAGGCGAATGCAGCCATGAGAAGCTCGCTTGCCAATACTATAAGGATTGTTGGTGCCATGTAATAAAATTGAAGATTGGCCCACGCGTAAGGCGTATTTGCCGAGCGGATTGTCGGGTCCTGCTGGGACGAATGTTTTGGGTGGATTGATGCCGGCCGCAATTTGTTCTTGTTGAATGGAGAGGGGGACTCGCCATACGGGATCCTCTTCCTTTTGACTGATTTTTGCTTTTAAAGGCGGTGTTTTCCAACCTTCTTTTCCGACGGTGACGGGTTCTGTCAACACGGAAAGGCCATCATCGAGATAATAATATAAACGTTTTTCAGGTAAATTAATGACAATCCCATTACGCGGGGCATCCGGTAAAACAAAAAAAGCTGGGATGAGAATGGGTGTGTTCGGTTTGAGTGATCCATACTTTTTTACTTTCGGATTAGCGAGGGCGATGGCATCAAAGCCCATCTCATAAGTTCGAGCGATTGTTTGCAATGATTCGCCCGGTTTGCTGGAAATGATTTTCAAACTGCCGACCACCGCGTCGTCTTTCGAGGGGATCTGATAAGTCAACGCGAATAATGGCAGAGAAAAGAATAAAAGCGAGAGCCATCCAAGTATCTTGTGCATAGTACATCCTTATTGTCGTTCGTTATCTATACCATAGTCAGCTATTTTTTCCAATGAAGATTGAGGTCTGTTGCGACGAATAGATAGCAACAGACGACCAGCACGGATGCTGGGCTGGAGGCTTGCTTAAGATTTTTTGTTTTTTCGCAAAAAATTCTAAAAGAAGCTCACCAGAAGGAGAATAATTCTGTTCTCGGTTACGCTTTTAGTGTCTGTAATTTTTCTAAGATATTTTTGATCAATCCTTCCCGCTCAAGTAAGGGATGCACAGGCAGTATGACACGCAAACTATTGGATCCTTTGAGTTGATAAGTAGTTGGCTCTACTTGTATGAGTCGCAAAATTTTCACGGGATCAATAGCGGGTTTGTCCGTAAAAGTTAATTTTACCGCTTGCGCATTGGCTTCGATTTTTTTCAACCCTAGCGACTCGGCCATCAGTCGCAACTCGGCAATGTCGAATAGATGCATAACTTTATCGGGTAATAAACCCAGCCGATCGATCATTTCAATGCGTAAATCGTCTAGACTCTCCAGATTTTTTGCGTGAGCAATTCGTTTGTACCAAACGAGACGTGCATGCGCATCGGGTAAATAGTCTTCGGGGATGAAAGCACTGGTTTGTAGATCAATTTCAATTCGATGTGCAAAAGGTTGTGCTAGATCGACTGTTTTACCGATTTTTAAGGCTTCAATCGCCTGTTGCAACATCTCCATATAAAGGTCAAAACCTATTTCTTGCATCTGTCCGCTTTGCTCTTCGCCGAGTAATTCTCCTGCGCCGCGAATTTCCAGATCATGATTGGCCAGTAAAAATCCAACCCCTAATTCCTCGAGTGATTCGATGGCATCTAATCGTTTCACGGCATCTTTGGTGATGTCTTTTCTCGAGGGGATTAATAAATACGCATAGGCTTGATGATGCGACCGACCGACTCGCCCACGTAATTGATGTAGTTGAGCTAAACCCAGTTTGTCTGCGCGATCAATGATAATCGTATTCGCTGAGGGCACATCAATGCCACTTTCGATGATGGTGGTGCAGAGTAAAATATGAAACCGTCGATGATAGAAATTTACCATGACTTGCTCGAGTTCGTGTTCTCGCATTTGTCCATGCGCAATTTCAATTTTCGCTTCGGGAATCAGTTCGGCCAAAGCGTCTGCTGTACGGTGGATCGTCGCGACTTCATTGTGTAAATAATACACTTGCCCGCCGCGTAAGATTTCACGCAAGACCGCTTCACGGATTTGATAGTTTCTTTTTTCGCACACAAAAGTTTTGATTGCTAAACGATTTTCAGGGGGAGTCGCGATAATGGATAAATCTCGCAAGGTCGATAGCGCCATATTTAAAGTACGCGGAATAGGCGTTGCCGTGAGCGATAAAATATCCACTTCAGCGCGTAATGATTTGATTTGCTCTTTTTGTTGTACGCCGAATCGATGTTCTTCATCGATAATCAATAATCCCAGCTGGTGAAATTCAACTTCTTTTTGTAGCAATTTATGCGTGCCAATAATGATGTCGATTTTCCCTTCTTTTAACGCGCTTAAAATACTCGCTTGCTCTTTCGATGAACGAAATCGGGAAATGGCTTCGATGCGGACGGGCCAATTTGCAAACCGATCCTTAAATGTTTCGAAATGTTGTTCGGCTAATAAAGTGGTCGGTACAAGCACTGCCGTTTGTTGATGATTTTGCGTCGCTAAAAAAGCTGCGCGCATAGCGACTTCTGTTTTGCCAAAACCCACATCGCCACAGACCAATCGATCCATCGTTTTTTCCGAACACATATCCCGAATGACTTGTTCAATTGCATTCAGCTGATCGGCTGTTTCTTCGAACGGAAAACTTTCGGCAAAGGCGGTATATTGTGCTTCAGGCAATTGAAAAACAAATCCACGTTTTGTTTGGCGTTGGGCATAAAGGGCTAATAATTCTGCGGCCACATCGCGCGCTTTTTCTTGCGCTTTGCGTTTTGTTTTTTCCCATTGCGGATTGCCGAGGTGATGTAAAGGAGCATGATCCGCCGAAGCACCACTGTATCGACTAATTAAATGCAGCGATGAAACGGGTACGTAGAGTTTATGATGTTCTGCATATTCGAGCATTAAATATTCGTCGGTTTTTTGATCGATCGTCATTGTTTGCAAACCGAGGTAACGTCCAATGCCATGATCAATATGAACGACAGGATCGCCGATGGCTAATTCAGCTAAATTACGGACGAGCAGGTCGCTTTGTTCGGTTTTCTTTTTTTGTCGCGATTGCCGTGATGCAACGCGCTGACCATACAATTGATTTTCAGGAATGATGAGGTAGTCGTCTTGCATCACGCCGGTTTCAATAGAAGCAATGGCGAGTGATATCGATGCTGCAGGCATAGCTTGAAAAGCCGCCCATGAAGAAATGAGTGTGGGGTGAAGGTTGATCGTGGCCAATAATTTTATGAGCGATTCGCGATGACCGAGTGTTTCGGCTGTCAATAAAATACGCTTTCCAGCGGCTTGTTGAACCGTTAAAAAATGATTTAATTTATCGAGCGGTTGTGTGGATTTGTAATCAATAGACAGATCGGTGAAAAAATTTTCTTCAGTTGGTTGTTTTTTAATATCAATATGTTCGAACGTATCGATTTGTTGTAATAAGACATCGGGCACGATGAAAATTTCTTCTGGGGAGAGAATAGGCCGCTCGAGGTCGTGGTTTAACTGTTCATGACGGTTGTAAATTTCTTGCCAAAATGTATGGGTGGAGGCCATCAAAGAATCGATTTGAAACAAGAGAGCATGCCTTGGTAGATAGTCGAGTAATGTCGCCAGCTGATCAAAAAAAAGCGGCAAATAATATTCAAGTCCTGCGGCATATCGACCTTCACTGACCGATTGATATAAATCACAGTGCATCGGGTTCCCGCTAAAACGATCACGCCATTTTTCTCGAAAATGTTGAATCGCTTCTGGCGTCAGTGGAAATTCATGAGCCGGTAATAATTGAATGGTATCAACGGACTCCAAGGATCGTTGGGTTTCTGGATCAAATGTACGCAAGCTATCAATTTCATCATCGAGCAAATCAATACGATACGGATAATCGCTGCCCATGGGATACAGATCGATCAATGAACCGCGTACCGCGTAATCCCCATGCTCGAAAACCTCGGAAACAAACCGATAACCACTTTTGTTTAACAGCTCACGAAATTGCATGAGCGGTAATAATTGTCCTTTTTGTAACGACAAACTGTGCAACGCCAAATAATCAGGTGGCGCAATACGCTGCAAGAGTGTATTGATTGAAACGATGACAATCGTATTTTTAAGCGTCGATAAATGGCTGAGCAAAGAAAGTCGTGCAGAAATAATATCGCGATGAGGCGAAAAATGATCAAAAGGTAACGTTTCTAAATCTGGAAAAGTGAGAATTGTTTTGGTCGAGAAAAACTTGAGTTCATTTTTTAGCGTAAAATTCATTAGACTATTGGGTGTGATGATAACAGCCAAGCGATCAGATGTTTCTGTCGCGCGAGCAATCGCCAAGCTTCTTTCTGAGCCGTTTACAAGGAGGGTTGTTTGTTTATTTGCCATCATGAAATGCGTGTTCGTGCTATTTGATGTGTTAAAAGGAGCGTATTGTGCCGGAGATGGCTTTATGAGGCAACCTCGAGGTTGTGATTCTATTGACCTGGTCATGAATGTTGATCATGATAAGCGTGCAGCCATCCTTGTGAAGGTAACGAACCCGATTGCGGGATTTTGAAAATTAATTCAACAGAGAATCATTATGAATCACGGTAAAGTAATCGGGAGTACGTTGATTGTGATAGGGACCTCGATTGGTGCCGGCATGCTGGCATTACCTATCATCAGCGCGGCGGCGGGTTTTGTGCCAGCGGTATTATTGTTAATAGCGGTTTGGATTTTGATGACGTTTACCGGTTTGTTGTTGTTAGAAGCCACCCTCCAGTTTAAACAATACGAAAACAATTTTAGCACGATGGCGAAAGCGACACTGGGGATTGTTGGGCAAGTTGGCGCATGGATTTCTTGTCTGATGTTGTTATATGCATTAACCGCGGCTTATATTGCGGGTAATACGTCACTGATGGTTCATTTATTGCAGTCAGTGGGCATTCATTCACCGAATTGGGTGAGTTCGTTACTTTTTACTTGTGTATTGGGCAGTGCTATTTTTTGGAGTGCGAGCACTGTTGATCATTGCAATCGCGTGTTGATTAGTGTGAAGGGGATTTTATTAACCGGTTCCTTTGTGTTCATGTTGCCGCACGTTAATATGATTCATTTGCTCTCGTGCTGTTCGGGCCATTCTTCAAAATATTTATTAACGGCGGTGACGATTTTTCTTTGTGCCTTTGGTTTTCATAATGTCGTGCCGAGCTTGGTTAATTATATTGGCCTAGAACCAAAAGCGTTGAGAAAAATAATTATTACAGGAACGACGATTACTTGTGGAATTTATTTTTTATGGTTACTGGTTACCTTAGGGATTATGCCGTTGTATGGGGAAAATAGTTTTTCAATGGTCGTAAAAACGGATGGATCTGTCGGGTTATTTATTCAGACCCTCTGCGCATTGTTACACAATAAATGGTTATATTACGGGATCAACGGATTTGCTAATATCGCAATGACCACGTCATTTTTAGGCGTTGCACTCGGTTTGTTTGATTTTTTAGCCGATGGATTTCATCGCTCGAATACCCATTTCGGACGATTCCAATCCGCTTTATTAACCTTTATTCCGCCCTTGCTTTTTGCCTTATTTTATCCAGAAGGATTTATCCTGGCGCTGGGATACGCTTCCGTTTTTGTCATTGTGATTACGATCTTATTACCCGTGTTATTTGTGTATCAATTACGTAAACGATCAGCATCACCCGCTCTTTATCGCGTACGAGGAGGATCGTGGATATTAATTGGATTGGTGATCTTGAGTGTGGTATTTATTGGGCTACAAATTTTATCGAACCTGCATTATTTGCCTGTGTTGAAGTGAGACTTGGATCCCGCGATCAATGTCGCGGGATGACGGAACACGGGATTTTTGCCCTCTGCGATTAACTAATCACTTTCACGGTAAAGTAACCTTCTTCATCGAGTACTAAGCCATGAATATCGGCTTCAAATCCTGGTAATGCTCGGCCGATATCTTCGAGAAGAATCAAATATTCTAGCGCTTCTTTTGTTTCTTCGGTAACTCGTTCGCCAGGCATAATGAGAGGCACACCGGGGGGGTAAGGCAGAATCATGACCGCACTGGTTTTCCCAATCATGTCTCGTAAACGCACCGAAGTGGTATGGCCCTTTAATAAGCGTTGATAGGCTTGATGGGGCGTCATCACCATTTCAGGTAAGCGATCAAAAGCGCGATACATTAAGTCCGGCAAATTATGTTGCTGCATCAACTGATGAATTTTTTCAGCTAATGCTTGTATGCGCATCGAGTGATAAAAGGTCGGATTTTTTTCATAGAGTGCAGGTAACATTTCTTTGATCGACAAATTTTTATCGAAAGCTTGTTTGAAATGATTTAACACCGATAACAATTTCATTGATTTAGCTTGTGTAATGCCGATGCTGAACAAAAACAGCATCGAATAAGGACCCGTTTTTTCAACGATGATACCGTGATCATCGAGATACATCGACACAATGCTTGCTGGAATGCCAAGCGATTCAAATTTCCCTTGTTTGAGCCCGGGCAATAGGAGCGTGATTTTGAGTGGATCGAGAAATAAATGATTGGCATCTTGATTTTGAAATCCATGCCAGGTTTGATTGGGTTTTAATTCCCAACAAGCGAGTTCTTTGATCTCATTTGGTTGCCAGACATCATAGTACCAATCATTATTGGTTTGGAATAATCGTTTAATTTCTTGCCGAAATGTATAGGCGCGCATGAGTGTTTTTTGCATGAGCTGACTTCCGCCTTTCCCTTTCATCATGGCTGCTGAAATTTCACAAGACGCTACAATGGGGTAAAACGGGCTAGTCGAAGTGTGCATCATAAAACATTCGTTTAAAACTTCTTCATCATGTGCGCCTTTGATGTGAATCATCGAGGCCTGACTGAAAGCAGCTAATAATTTATGCGTAGATTGTGTTTCAAAGATGACTTGATCGGTGGCAGGCGTTAAAGCCATGCCGAATTTCCCTTGATAAATGGGGTGAAAATTAGTGTAAGGGACCCAGGCGCTATCAAAATGCAAGTGCGGAATGTTTTTTAATTGATCGGCAATGGTTCCTACGTTATATAACAGGCCATCATACGTAGAATTGGTGATGACGGCATAAGTGGGTTGAGGTAAATCAGGATTGATGGCTTTTCTTTTTTGGTCAATGACGGCAGGAGTGAATTCGCTTGCGGGGATGCCGCCTAAAATGCCATAGGCATTGCGTGTTGGTTTTAAATAAAGTGGCGTGACATTCGTCATCATCATGAAATGTGCAATCGATTTATGACAATTGCGATCGACGAGCACCGTATCGCCATCGGCAGCGGCATACATACCGACAATTTTATTTGACGTGGATGTGCCATTAATGACAAAGAGAGTTCGATCAGCATTGAATGTTTGTGCGGCAAATTCTTCTGCTTCTCGATGCGGTCCCGAATGATCGAGCAAACTGCCTAATTCAGGAATAGAAATTGAAACATCGGCTTTAAAAATGTTAGGACCAAAAAAATCATAAAATAATGCGCCAACGGTTGAGCGTTGAAAAGCCGATCCACCCAAATGACCGGGTGTGCAAAAGGTATATTTATTTTGTTTCACATAAGTCATCAAAGCTTCTGTGAAGGGAGGCAATAATTCCTGCTGATACGCTTGAATGGCTTGCCAAATGCGACGTGCATCTTCCGCGATGAGTCCGTTATCATATTGTAGAAAATCAATATTCAAGGCTAGATCGGATCGATTAATGTCGAGTTCAGAATGTCGATTCGCTAAGGCGAAAATGGGCAAGCCGTTGGTGCTTTGCGCGAGGGTGTCAAAGGTGGTTAAGTCAAAATCATCCCAATCGAGTAAAAATGATTGGATCCGCGCATTTTCTTCTAATAAAACAATCGCGTCCTCGAGAAGGTGCACTTCCGTGATTTGTATACCGCATTTTTTAAGCTCGTCTTTTAAGCAGGCGAGAAATTGTTGTTTAGAACGAGCCAGTAATTCGCTGGATAAAATTAATATTTCGATCATGACATCATCTCCTTTAAAGTAATTGATTCGCTTCTTTTCGCATGTGTTTTTCATATTTCGAGCGATCTTTGGCTATATAGAAAATAAACGTGCCCAATGAAAATATCAGAGTCGCTAAAATGGCGCTTTTGCTGGCGCCGAATAAGCCGATTAAACAAAATAAAATAGCGATAAATCCTGCTAAAAGCTGAAAAAAAGCACATTTTCGGTGTTCGACGATGCGGATTAAATTTAATGAAGAATAGTAATAAGGCAATATCGTCATGAGTACGGCAATAGAAATGACTTCACCGAAAATTTGTGCTGAATTGCCTTTAAATGCCATGAGAATGAGCATTAAGATCGTCATGAAACTGCTCGTTAATAAAATACCCATGGCTGGGATTTTTTTGCGATTGAGCACGCCAAATATTTTGGGTAAGTTGCCATCATGTGCCGCACGTGCCCCGGCTTGAGCAACCAACATGACCCAGGAGCTCAACGAAGTCAGGCAGGCAAAAGCGGTAATGAGTGAAACGATTTGTCCTGCGTGGCCATATCCGGTGATGTGTTGTATAGCTAATGAAAAAGGTGCACCGGAATCCGCTACTTGTTTGGCAGGAAACATGCCGTTGATGGCCATCGAGGAAAGAAGATAAACAATAGCGGCAATGCCGGTTCCTACCATCGTTGAAATGGGAATGGTGCGTTTTGGGTTTTCAACCAAGTTAGCATCAACTGCTGCGCTTTCAACGCCGATAAAACTCCAAATACATAATAAAACGCCGCTCACAATGGCGTGGAAATGAGGTGAACCGCTGACATTCCAATTCGCTGCAAAAGTGACAGGGCTGAAGAAAAACCAGCCGACTGTGCCGGTTAAAATAACGGGAATCAATAAAGCAGCCACACCGATGGTTGCAAATCGAGCGACCCAATGTGCGCCTAATAAATTCAAACCCGCGAAAAACCAAATAATGATAATCGTGGTGATGCCGGCGGGGATGGGCGAGGTAAGAGAAGGAAAGAAAACCGACAAATAAGAAACCGCGGTAATGCCAATGGCTAAATTACCGATCCAGTTCGCATGAAAATAAAGCACGCCTGTTTGATGGCCTAAGATTGGTGAGACTTCTCCGGCATAAGCGACTAAACCACCTTCTTGTGGATTGATCGTGCCCAGTGTTGAAAACAAATAAGCCAACCCTAATGCGCCGATGATGGCAATGATCCAGCTGATTGCGGTGATCGAACCGATGGCGGCCAAGTTAGCGGGGAGCAGTGCAATGCCCGAGCCCATCATATTGCCGGCAACGATGGCACAGCAGCTGAGTAAGGTGATTTTTTTGATTTGAGTCTGAGTTGACGACATAGGTTCCTCCAAGATTGAACGGTGATCGTGAAAATTATCGTAACATAAATGAAAGAGGAGGAGGAAATGTTATTTATATTGATTCGTGTTTGCAGAAAAGAAAAAGATCAAATTGTTATCTAGGCCGCATGCTGGAGAAGTGGTTGGCTCGAGAGCAGCGGGGGTGGTCAAAAAAAATGGATTGGTCTAAATCGCGAATGACTTCTTTTGTATCTTCTTGCAAATAAATGATCGATGTCACAGGATTGAAATTTTGTTTTTTCTTTTCAATTGCTAAATCAGACAACAGGGCGTTACAGAAACATTCGATCTGAAGTCGAACAATAAGAGAAAATGCTTCTGCTCTTGTTGTAAGTAAGGTGATCGTATGGGTTAAAACCTCGTAAACATTTCCATTTAAAGCATTGATTTTCTCTTCTGGATTTTCGGATGAATTGACTATTAGAGTAGATAATTTTTCGGCTTGTTGGCGATGTTCACTTGACAGGGTAAGCATAGAGAGTTCCTCGTGAATGATCGAGTGGCGCATTCATTTTACATTGTTTTTAGTTTTTCAATTTGTGCTTTTAATTTTTCAATGGCCTGCTGCATGTCTTGGAGCCGTTCTTTTTCTTTGATCACAACCGTTTCGGGCGCTCGCGCGCAAAAATCGGCGTTTGATAATTTTGCTTGCGTTTTCTCGAGGTCTTTTTCGATCTTCGCGATTTCTTTCTGTAAGCGCGCGGCTTCGGCGTCGAGATCAATCAATCCGGCCATAGGGATAAATAATTCTAAAGTACCACAGATACCAGCAATTGCTGCTTTGGGTTCTTCAATATTTGATAGCCATTTTATTTCGCCAATTTTGGCGAGCGTTTTGATGTATTGATTTAATTGCTGTAGATGATGACTGTCTTGCTGATCACCATGGCGTAATAAAAGTGTAACAATTTGAGAGGGCGGAATAGCCATTTCGCTTCGCATCGTGCGCAAGGCAAGAATAATTTTTTGTAACCATTGCATATCGATTTCAATGGTTTCATCACGCTGGTTTTGATCAGCAATCGGATAAGGTTGTAGCATGATGCTTTCAGCGGTGATGCCAGCAAATGGTGCGACTTGTTGCCACAATGTTTCGGTGATGAATGGAATAATCGGATGCCACAAGCGCAATAAGGCTTCTAAAACCGTGATCAGCGTCGATTGGGTCGCCGCTTTTTCTTCGAGCGTGCTTTTGGGATTATTTAAAATCACTTTACTGAATTCCAAATACCAATCGCAATAGGCATGCCAAGTGAAATCATAAAGTGTTTGTATAAGTAAATCGAAACGATAGGTTTTGAAGTGGCTGTGGACTTCGGTAATCGTATTCTGCAATTGGGATAAAATCCATCGATCAGCAAACGAGCGGTGTGCATCGGAAGATATATCGATTTTTTTATCACTGCAATTCATGAGCACGTAACGCGTCGCATTCCATAATTTATTGCAAAAATTTCGATACCCTTCAAGTCGACCTAAATCAAATCGAATATCGCGACCCGTGCTCGCGAGTGAGCAAAAGGTGAGACGTAATGCATCCGTGCCATGTGCGGCAATGCCTTCGGGAAATTGTTTGCGTGTGGCTTGCTCAATTTTAGCTGCAAGAGCGGGTTGCATGAGACCTTGCGTACGTTTCTTGATAAGCGCGGCTAAATCAATGCCATCGATTAAGTCGAGCGGGTCGATGACGTTGCCTTTCGATTTCGACATTTTGTGTCCGTCGGGATCGCGAATTAAGCCGGTAATGTAAATTTCACGAAAGGGCACCTCTTTCATGAAATGTAATCCGAACATCATCATGCGGGCGACCCAGAAAAATATAATGTCAAATCCAGTGACTAAAGTGCTTGTGGGATAATAGTGCTTTAATTCAGGCGTTTCATTGGGCCAACCGAGTGTTGCAAACGGCCAAAGTGCCGATGAAAACCAGGTGTCTAATACGTCTTCATCTTGTGCGAGCGCGATGCGATCATTGAGTTGATATTTTTGTCTGACATCTTTTTCATCGAGTCCAACATAAATTTTTCCGGCTTCATCATACCAAGCGGGAATGCGATGTCCCCACCATAATTGTCGACTGATACACCAATCTTGAATATTGTTCATCCATTGAAAATACGTTTTTGACCAATTTTCGGGGATAAATTTTACGCGTCCATCCTCGACGGCTTCAATGGCCGGTTTTGCGAGAGGAGCCGTTTTAACAAACCATTGATGCGTTAACCAAGGCTCTAAAATATCGCCTGATCGATCGCCGATCGGTAATTTTAGGGTGTATTTTTCTTCTTTGACTAAAAGCTCGAGAGCGGTTAAATCACTTAAGACTTTTTTACGTGCATCGAAACGTTTTAATCCTTGGTAATTTTTTGGCGCGTTTTCATTTAAATGGGCATCGGCTGTGAAAATATTTATTAGCGGTAATTGATGGCGTTTACCGACTTCATAATCATTAAAATCATGCGCCGGCGTGATTTTGACGCATCCTGTGCCGAAAGTCGGATCGACGTAGGTGTCGGCAATGATCGGAATTAAACGATCAGTGAGCGGTAATTTAAGTTGTTTGCCGATGAGGTGTTTGTAGCGATCATCATCGGGGTGAACAGCCACCGCGCTATCACCGAATAGCGTTTCAGGCCGTGTCGTCGCGACAATCAGAGAATCGGATTCATCGACGAGTGGATAACGAATATGCCAGAGATGCCCGGGTTTTTCTTCAGTTTGTACTTCTAAATCGGAAACTGCTGTATGCAATGTCGGATCCCAATTCACGAGTCGTTGACCGCGATAAATGAGTCCTTCATCATACAGCGAAACAAACGCTTTTTGGACAGCCGCGGAAAAATGATCGTCGAGCGTGAAGCACACACGTGACCAATCAATCGATGAGCCCATGCGTTTTAATTGATTATAAATCGTGTCGCCTGATTCGTGCTTCCAGGCCCAAACACGTTTTAAAAACTCTTCTCGGCCAAGTTGGTGACGTGTTTTCCCTTCGGCCAATAATTGACGTTCGACGACCATTTGCGTCGCGATACCGGCATGATCGGTCCCGCCTTGCCATAGAACATCATAACCCTGCATACGATGATAACGCGTGAGCGCATCCATGAGTGAATCTTGAAAACCATGGCCCATGTGAAGGCTGCCGGTGACATTGGGCGGCGGCAGGACGATGGTGTATGAGGATTGAGGATTGAGGATTGAGGATTGAGGGGTGATTTCAAAATATTTTTTTTCTTCCCAAAATGCATAAACGCTTTGCTCAATCGCTTGCGGATTATATGTTTTTTCTAATGTCATAGGAGTCTCTTTAAAGGGCTTATTATTTTTAATGCGTTGTCGTTTCTTTTTCTTTAACAGCAGCTATTGTTTTCTTTGTCGCGAAGAGATAATACGCAACGGGCACGACAAATAAAGTCAACAAGGTGCCGAAACTCATTCCGCCTAAGATAACTAAACCGATTTGTCGTCGACTAACGGCGCCGGCGCCATGCGCTAAAACGAGTGGCAACGCGCCGAGCAACATCGCACAGGTCGTCATCAAAATCGGGCGGAGTCGTAATGCTGCCCCACTGATGATGGCTTCACGAAACTCAATTCCGCGCTCTTGTTGTTGATTGGCGAATTCAACAATTAAAATACCATTTTTAGTGATCAAACCGATCAATGTGACGAGGCCGATTTGCGTATAGATATTCATGGTGCCGCCGAAGATCATGAGAAATAGCAAAGCCCCTGTTACGGAAAGAGGGACACTGAGCATTACGATGAATGGATCACGAAAGCTTTCAAATTGTGCCGCTAAAATCAGGTAAATAAAGAAGATCGCAAAAATAAACGTCGCCGCCATTTTTCCGGATGCTTGCATATATTGTCGTGCTTGATCGGTGTAGTCGACTTGAACAGAGTTTGGCAATGTTTTTTCCGCTAACTTGGTCATGTAAGCGATTGCTTGGCCTTGCGTTACATTCGGCGATAAATTGGCGGTGATGGTTGAAGAGCGCAATTGTTGAAAATGGTTGAGTGATCGCGGCATGACTTCTTCTCGTACTGAAACCAAATTGGATAAGGGGACTAATTGGCCACCTTGCGTGCGCAAATTGATATCGTTGATTGCATCTGGATTTTCGCGATATTGTGAAAATAACTCCGGTAATACCTGATAGGACCGACCTTCTAAATTAAACCACGTGGTAATCGGCTGCCCAAAAGCAAGGCTTAATGCGGTCGCAATATCTTGCATTTGAATACCTAAATCCGTGGCGATTTTTTGATGGATTTCGACAAAGGTTTGAGGGCGATCGATATTGAGATCGGTATGTAAATTGATGACCCCACCCCATTTTTTTAATTCATCCATGAATTTTTGTGTCGATGCGTTGAGCTTTGTATAGTCGTCATTGGTTTTGAGGACGAAAGAAATCGGTGTATAGCCGGATGCGCCTGGAAGCAAAGGCGGCATCGAGGGAAAAGCGAGCAAGCCTGGGATTTTCATCCATAAGGGCGCAAACATCGTTTGCATGATGTCCATAGCGGTTCGTTTACGTTGATCCCATGGTTTTAAGACGAGGAAAGAAACAAAAGAATTCACGCCTTCAGGAAAGCCGTTGATAATGCCATAATGATCTTTTTCAGGAATCGCATTGTAAATTTGTTGTAAATTATCGGATTGTTGTTGCGTGAAAGGTAAGTTGGCTGCGGCGGTACCAAAGCCAACGGTTACAATAGCGCCTTGATCTTCATCGGGTGCTAATTCATCGGGTGTATGGACGTATAAAAATCCGCACAGTGCGATTAAGGCGGCTACAATGGCGATGACGATCATGCGTTTGTTGAGCACATAATGCAGTAGTTTTTTATAACCGGCCATGAGGTGATCGAATAAATGATTCACAAATCCGGGCAGGCCCGCCTCGAGATTTTCGTGTTCTTTATACAGTTTAGAGCACATCATGGGTGATAGCGTTAACGCTAAAAATCCGGAAATTAAGACGGCACCCGCTAACGTGAATGCAAATTCGCTGAATAGTTTTCCGGTCAGTCCGGTGGTGAAACCAACCGGCGCGTAAACGGCGGCGAGGGTTAAAGTCATCGCGATAATGGCAAAAGAAATTTCTCTTGCGCCGACAATGGCCGCATCAAATGGTTTTAATCCATCTGCCAAATGACGGTGAATATTTTCCAAGACGACAATCGAATCGTCGACCACCAAACCAATAGCTAGCACGAAAGCGAGTAAGGTCAGTGTATTGATCGAATAATTGAGCGCGGCCATAATGGCAAATGCGCCGACGATCGATAGGGGAATTGTAATGATCGGCACAAAAACAGAGCGAACCGATCCGAGCATTAAAAAAATAATGATAAACACAAAGATGCTTGATTCAATGAGGGTATGTTTTACATCGGTAAGCGATGAACGAATAAATTGAGAAGCATCCCAGAGCACGAACAACCGCATTCCTTTCGGCAGACCTCGTTGAATGGAAGGCAGCAATTGATTGATCTGATTGGCGACATCGAGGGGGTTAGCAATAGATTTGGGAATAATCCCCATGACGAACGTATCTTTGCCGTCCATGAGCACGGTCGCTTGTTCATCTTCAGAGGATAATTCGGCGCGACCGACATCTTTGATTGTGACCCGTCGACCTTGTTCATTGCGAATAACGATATCATTGAATTGCTCTGGCGTATGTAAATCCGTGCTGGAATAAATATTAAATTCTTGGGATTTCCCTTCGATATGGCCCGCAGCTGCCTGCACATTATTGGCAGTAATCGCTTGTTGGACATCGAGTGGGGACACGCCACGTGCAGCCATTTGTTTGGGGTCAAGCCAAATGCGCATCGCATAGGCTTTAGGATTAAAAAATTGGGCTTGTCCAACGCCTGTAACGGTTTGCAATTGTGGTTGTACCACGCGAATTAAATAATCCGTTGCTTCTTGAGGCGTAATACTGCCATCTGTCGGGAAAGATAAATACATAATGGGGCTGGCGTTTGGGTCATTTTTATCGATGACAGGATCGTTAATATCTTTGGGGAGCTGCCATCGAACGGAGCTGACTTTGCTCGAAATTTCGCTTAACGCATTATCGATATCCCAGCCTAATTGCATATGAATGATAATATCCGATTCATTTTGTTTGCTGGTAGACGAAATAAAATCGATTCCATCAACGCCGGAGAGTGCGTTTTCGATGGGGGTTGTAACAAAGCCTTCCATTAATTGGGCATTAGCGCCATTGTAAGTAACCGTGACAGTAACGACCGACGTATCGATACGTGGAAATAGCCGCACGGATAAACTTTTGAAAGAGACAATCCCAATTAAAAATAAAATCAAACTCAGTGCTGTCGCAAAAACAGGGCGCCGAATAAAAACGTCAGTAAACATTAATGCGTATTTCCTATGATAATAACCGGCGCGCCATCTCCAATTTTAATTTGACCTTCGGTAATGACGACGTCATTTGGTGAGAGCCCTTGCGGAATAATTATTTGGTTGTCGGCTATTTTTTTGCCGAGCGTAATGACGGTTTTGACTGCGTGATTATTGATGACACGATACACATAATTTCCTTGGGGGTCATAAACGATCGTTGTTTGAGGGATCGTGAGCACGGTCATGGGGTCGCCTAAAGACATCGAAACTTCCGCAAATGTTCCTGGCAGTAATTTGCTATCCGGATTGGGAATGGATGCGCGAACATCAAGCGTACGTGTCGAGGCATCGACAGAGGCGTTGATGGCATAAATGGCTCCATCGAAAGTTTCTTTCGGATAAGCCGAAATTTTAAGTGATACTTTCGTGCCGACTTTAATTTGGCTCATATAAATTTCTGGCACGCTAAAGTCGACTTCAATCGGATCGAGTGCTTCGAGTTGTACGATATTTTGACCAATGTTGACGTAATCACCCAAGCTGATTAATTTTAATCCAATTTTTCCGCTGAAAGGGGCCTTGATCAGTGTTTGCGATAATTGTGCTTTGAATTGATCGACAATGGCTTGATTGCTTTCTAACGTGGCGGTGGCGCTGTCAAACTCTGCTTGAGTGACAAACCCTTTTTTCAATAATTCTGCAAAACGTTTATAATTAGTTTTGCTGAGCGCTAATTGCGCTTCGGCTTGTTTTAATTGTGCTTTGATAATATCCGGAAAAATTTCTATAATTAAATCGCCTTTTTTGACCATTTGTCCTGATGAAAAATAAATGTGCGTGATGCGTCCGGCTGCTTCTGCTTTGACGGTAATGCCATTGAAAGAAGCGAGAGATCCCGTCATGGCGATCGAGTCCTGCCAAGTGGTTTTTACTGGATTTGTGACGGCGACAAAAGCGGGCGGGGGGCCGTCACTGCTTTTTTTTGCGGCGAACGCATAAGGAGCGGCAAATACGCACATCATCCCCATGATGCACATAACAAAAAATGGATGGCAACGGCGCATGTGATTATCCTTTTATTTTATGACGACAAATCCTGCAGCAGGGCCTCGCAATACGTTTAATAAAAGCCCTGTTGGATCGGGTTTGGCTAATTTTAATAAGGCATCAATGGTGGTAACCGGTTGATGATTAGCCGACACAATAATATCACCCGGTTGTAATCCTGATAAACTAGCGGGGCTATAATCTTTCAAATTAATGACTTTGACGCCATGGATATAGCCGTGGGCAGCAGATAATTCTGTGACTTCACGCAGTGCAGTACCGTACAGATAGGGTTCTTGCTCTCGTTGTTTATTATCACTCGTTTCGGGATTGTCCGTTTTGATGGCAAAAACCAACGTTTTCCCCTCGCGCAATACGGTCAGCTTAATGACTTCTCCTTCTCGAATGAGCCCCACAATATTATGCACATCATCGTTGGACGTCACCGTTTCCCCATTCATTTCGGTGATAATATCGCCGACTTTTAAACCAGCAGTGAGCGCTGGAGAATAAGGCATGATCTGAGAAACGATAGCGCCTTTCGTGGTGGGCACATGAAATGCTTGGGCAATATCAGGCGTTAAGGTTTGAACTAAAACGCCAATGAGCCCACGACGTACTTTGCCGAATTTTAATAATTGCGTCATCACATTTTTTACCATATTGGATGGGATTGCAAAACCAATGCCAATGTTGCCACCGCTATTATTCGACAATAAAGCGGTATTGATCCCAACCAATTCACCTTTTAAATTGATCAGTGCACCACCCGAACTGCCCATGTTAATGGAGGCGTCGGTTTGAATAAAATTTTCCAATCCTTCAATCCCTAAATCGCTGCGATGTAATGCGCTGATAATCCCAGATGTGACTGTTTGATTTAAACCAAATGGGCTGCCGACAGCGGCGACAAAATCGCCCACATTCAATTGATTCGAATCAGCCAATGGAATGTCGTACAATTGATTGGCTTCTATTTGAATCACCGCAACATCCGTTGCATCATCAGCACCGATGATTTTAGCAGGGTAATGTCGGCCATCATTCAAGGTCACTAAAATGGACTTTGCTAAATCGACGACATGGGCATTGGTTACAATCAGGCCCTTTTTGGCATCAATAATCACGCCCGAGCCAACACCGGAAAAGTGATAATCACGTGGCATTTTACCTTTGAGTGCTTCTTGCATTTGCCGTTGTAAAAAAGGATCGTTCGGGAATGGCAGCTCTCCTTCAGTCACAATATTCACAACCGCTGGCATGACGTTTTTTAATACCGGTGCGATACTGGCATTTTGGGATAAAATAGCGTTAGG
>MGXH01000031.1 GCA_001801305.1 Gammaproteobacteria bacterium GWE2_42_36 | reverse complement strand
TCCTCAACGGTAACCCTTTTCTAATTTGCTCGGATAGTGCTGTTCTGTCCTTATCAAAACTCCGATATTGAGAAGTTAATGCAGACAGCTCATAATTTACGGCTAATAAATTTTCTGTATTTATTGGATTCGCGATGACTTGTTGAATGGCTTGATCCATTTTTTGTCGCATAGCTGTGGCGATTGCTGAGAGGACATGGTCTGTTGAGTGTTGGGCAAAAACTCTGTTGATCACCGTATGTAATGCAGTGATATTTTCTAGAAATTGACGATATTGTCTAGGCAAGTCAGACAATTGACCTGTTACGTTTTGCAATTCACTCATTGAATGTTGAGCGACTTGTCGGGTCAGTTCTTCCATTCCTGCCATAATCGATGTAGTAAGTGCGGTGTCCGTTAATACTGAATGGGTTGAAATAACAGGCAGAGTTTCTGTCAGTGCCCCTCTTGCCGAAAAGAAAGCGAGATATTGTTTAGAGAGCTGTTTCGATTCAATTGTTGCAGCGACTAGGGTTGTTTCATCAATATTACCTTGGATTCGAGCATCGATCCCATCGATTTTTTGTTGAATTATTTCAGCAATTGCGCGGAAGAGAGGCGGCTGATCACTCGATAATAAGCCAAGAGCAATAGTCCTTAAAGTTTCTCTTGCTGCAAGAAAACCCATGAGTTGATTTAGTTGAGTTGTTAGACTCGTTAGATCGGCATCAGCTTGCTCAAATCCCGTCTCAATTCCAGTTAATTTTAATGTAATAGCGCTAGGAAGATTAGTTGGATGTGCTGGACTTTGGAGCGCTTGCATTGCCTTGTTTAAAGATTCTCTGGCGGAAAGAAAATCGGATATTTTATGTACATTAGCTGTTGCCATTTCAAAATCAATATGACCAGGCATAAGCGTCCCATCGATATCAATATGACCAGGCATAAGCGTCCCATCGATTGTTGCCACTTTTTGCCTAACAATTTGTTGCTCACCTGAGGTCGGAAGATGCTCAATGACTTCTAATAAAGATTTTTTTGCAGAAGAAAAAATTTGGTATTGTCTGGTTAATCTGGTCGAATTAGCAGTCATGCTTGTTAAGATATCGTCGGTAGGCGCGCTATCAACTTGTTCCCGATATGTTAGATATTGTCTGTTTAACGCTGTTCTAACTGAAGAGGTGAGTGGGGTCGATGTTGAAGGGTCAGTAATGTTCGCTAGTTTCTGTTGTGCTAGGAGAAATAATTCAATTTTATGTAAATTTTCTGAGCCAAGAAGATCCTGTACTTTTACTGCGTCTACACCAGGATGTTCGGCATAATATTTGAGTTGGGTGCGTGCGATGGTTAATATGTCAACTAGTCGAGGGCGCTGCTCTTGAAGGGCTTTAATCCTGTTCAATTGATTTTTCACTGATTCGCGAAGTGCAGGGTTATATTCAGCAGCATTAACAACAGTAAGGATTTCTTGATCAGCTAGGGATATGGAAGGAGGGGCTGTATTTCCTAATGCTGTCAATGCGTCCATTGCTTGCAAAGTGAGTGATTCCTCTCCTACTTCAGTGGACTGAGATTTTACCAATGACATCGCTTTTTTTGCTGGTTTTGTTTTTGCGGTTGGAATAGTTCCCAATCTGAAATGCCGCAATTTTCTTTCATTATCTATTTTTCCTTCGGCTTTCGCTTCTTCATGCAGAATTCGGATATCTTCTTTAAGCGATTCACGTTCTTCGGGAGTAAAAGTTTGGAATAGCTTGAGCAAATTAGAATCTGAAAATAGTCGCTCGGCAAGTTGTCCTGTTTCATCCTGTGAAAGAGCTATCCACAATATTTGTCGTCGTTTTGTTTGAGAAGCGGCAGCCCATTGTTTGTTTTTAGAAAAATCGAATCCGAGAGGATTTGTGATAATGCTGTGTGCGATATGAAAGTCGGGAGTAGAGATTTCATGAAATAGTGCTTTTTCAGCCATCAGATCTCCCACTTCGAGAGACATGCACTCAAAGGCTCTATCTTCCGCCAGGCCAGCCGGGTGGGTTGGGAGAAACTGAAATGTACTGCTTATTAATCCGCCCATAGGGATAACTTTACCATCCTCAACGATGTATGGTATCCCAACGCTTGTTGCGTAGGTTTTATCGTCACGACGTTCTATTAAGCCGTCAACATCAGTTATTTTTACAGGGACAGGGGTTTTTTCGTGCTCATCATAAAGTAAGTCCTTGTTCATTTTTTGTATTAGTGCGCAAAGTGTTTTACCCCCAAGGCCTTGGACGTAAGCTTTTTCAAATCTATTTGCTTGTAATAATGGTGTTGGCGGGAGGATGCCCGATAAAATATCATCAAAATCCTTTAAGTCAGCTCGTGCAACTATTGGTTCATAGAATGCGAGAAAAGAGGGGCTGTCTGCTCTAACAATGCTGCTCTCATTTAACGTTGCTGTTTTGCTATTATGTGCTACGCGCAGCTTTCCGCTGAGATCTCTTTGCAGGGATGGACTGGTAGTAGGAGGACTCACGTAAAAATGATCTTCTGATTGTAGGGTATAAAGTACCCCTTCTTCTTTCTTTTGTAATAATGTGCCGATTTTTTCTTTGGATAATGAGCGCAGTGTTTTCTTCAATGCCCGTCGGCATAAAATTATTTTTTGGCGTTCTATAGGGTTAAGTCGAGGGTTTTCAAGTACCTCCTCAATTTTTTGTAGCGCTTGTGGAACATCAAAAGACAGCATAAAAAATTACTCTATCACCACTTTTTCAATGACCACGACATCTACCGGCACATCTTGATGTCCGGCTTGTCTTGTTGTTTTGACGGCTTTAATTTTATTCACAACATCCATGCCCGCCGTTACTTTACCGAACACACAATAGCCAAATCCGGATTCCGTTTTATTCTTACGGTCGAGGAATTTATTGTCCGCGACGTTAATAAAAAATTGCGCAGTGGCGGAGTGCGGGTCGGACGTTCTCGCCATCGCGATCGTGCCGATCGTATTCGACGCGCCGGTGGCCGCTTCATTTTCGATGGGCGATTGCGTGGGTTTTTGTTTCATGTGTTGATCGAATCCACCACCTTGAATCATAAATCCATCAATGACACGGTGAAAAATCGTCTCATCATAAAAACCGCTTTTAGCATAGGATAAAAAATTCTCAGCTGTTTTAGGGGTGTGCTCGAGATCTAATTCGAGGCTAATGTCGCCATAATTGGTTTGTAATGTGATCATAGAGCTCCTCTCGGCTAATTGAATTGATACCCCTTTTACACCCATTGGTAATTATAGCCGATTATTAGAGGCTGCGCGTATTTTTTTATATTGATCTTGAATGAGTTGACTCATAAATTAGGCTACCGAGGGGGTTGTATTAACTGAAGTGCAAAAATGGCCACTTTTTTTGGCGAAATTTAAAAGCGTAATCTATGCTTACTTCTGACATTTCTTTTGAGTCGTTGGTTTTAATATTAATTTTTTGTGAGGTATTTATGCAAACGGTAGGTGTTTTATCGCCAGAGCGGTGTCACGGCTTGTTGGCTTTTCTTTATGGGGATGAGCAAACGTCGCAAACGTATGAAGAGGTGGCAAAATTAACGCCTGATGAATTTGATCGCGTATATCACGTAAAATATGACATTAGGGATAGATTTCTGAGTATCTTGGAGGCGGTAAGGTTGCCGCAAAAGCAGCAGGCTGAATTGTTGGGGAGTTTGCGTCGCCATGAAATTGATGTAACGCCGGAAGTGATGGAACAGATAAAGAAATTAAGGCCTGAGGAATGTGATAGAGTGAGTGATGTAATATTTGTCGTTTGCGATGAAGTGGCGTCTATCTTGGAGGCAGCAGAGGTATCGCCAGAGCGGGCTGACTTGTTGAAGAAGCTTCGTTACGGTGACAAGCCGGTTCCTGTAACGCGGGCAGTGTTTGAAGATGTGCAAAGATTAACGCCTGACGAATGTCGTAGAGTGGATGATATGATATTTGTCGTTCGCGAGAAAATCGCGTCTATCTTGGGGGCGGCAAGTTTATTGTCAACGCAGGCTAAATTGTTGAAGAAGTTTCGTTGCGGTGACAATCCGATTCCTATAACGCGGGCAATGTTTGCAGAGGTGGCAAGCTTAACGCCTGAGCAAGCTCATAGCATATATCATACAACAGATACCATTACATGTAGCATTAGGGATGGATTCGTGAGTATTTCGGAGGTAGCAATTTTATCGCTAGAACAGGCTGAATTGTTGAGTAGTTTTCGTCACAATGAAATTGATGTAACGCGGGAAATGTTTGAAAGGATAAAAAGATTAACATATGGCGAATGTGAGCGTGTGTCTACGGCACAGTGTGTCGTTCGCTGTGATGTAGCGAGTATCTTTGCGGCGGCAAAGTTATTGCCAGCGCAGGCTACCCTATTGTGGGAGCTTGAGCACTTTGGTATTCATGCAACGAAGGAAATATTTGAAGTGGTGGGAAAATTAACGGATGAGAAATGTACTAGCGTGTCTTGTGCAAAAGATCACATTAAAAGTGAATTATTGAGTATCTCGGAGGCGAAAAGTTTATCGCTAGAACAGGCTAAATTGTTGGCGTGTTTTACTGTCTCTTATATTCCTGTAACGCGGAAAACGTTTGAAGAGGTGGGAAAATTCGATGATTCGAAATGTTGTAGAGTGCGTGATGTAAGATCTTTCATTTGCCGGGAAGTAGCGACTATCCAGCAGGCAGCAAGTTTATCGCGAAAACAGGCTGATCTGTTGGTGATGTTTTCTTACAATGGGATTTCTGTAACGCAGGATATTTTTTTAAAGGCCGCAAGATTAACGGATGAGCAATGTGATCGTGCGCATCATGCAAGGCGCGCCATTCGTGATAAAGGAGCAGATATTTTAGAGGCGGCAGGTTTATCATCAGCACAGGCTGAGTTGTTGTGGAGTGTTCGTTACAATAAAGCTCCTGTAACGCCAGCAATGTTTGCAATGGTGAAGAGTTTACCGGAGCAAAGATGCCAACAAATTATTGAGGGCTCTGATGAAGACAAAGCCGATGTGGTGGAGTTTGATTTACGCCATCAGTTTAGCCTATTTAGGAAAGGGTCTTGTTTGTTTGCACAGGCGGGTAGACAGGCGATGATGGATGTGGTGCGTATGCGTCATGCTTGTCCCGAGGCTCAACGCGCATACGACGAGCGATATGGGCTAGTTCTAGCTCAACGTCCGGGTCGCTAAGAAAGAGAAAGCGCTTTTTGTGAAAACAAAAAGCAAATAAAACCCCTCGGTCAATTTGCGAAGACGGCGCGCTATTCACTGATACGCTGGAATACGCACGCAGTCCTCGCAATGACAGCACAAAATCTTCGGAATGACAAAGAACTGGATGGTTTCAGCTTGTATCTCGCCATGGCGGCAGAATGAACGGCGTGTCTTGTGGTGATGAATTTATCTCTCGGATTAAACGCTCATCCTGGGACGAGCCGTTGATGCTGACTGATCTGTATTCTGCTCGGCCGGCATGCTGGATCTCGCAGAAGACGGCGGAGCTTGGGTTCTTGCTCGTTGAGCTAATACTTTTGTGACGGGTGTATTTAAATCTGGGTTTGGTTTTTTTCTTTTCATGGTTCCTAGAGAAGCGCTCATCATAGCTAGCCCGGCACCGGCTAACAACAAACTGACGCCATGGGTAAAAATACAACCCAAAACTCCAGCAACGACTAAAGCGCTGCCCGTGATCAAGCCCATCGTACTGGCAATTCCTTTCCACCAAGGGCGCTTTGGATCTTGACCGCGTGTTACGGATTGTTGCCTTTCTTGTTCATATCGGCGCTGATTTTCTGGATTCGCTGGATTTTTAATCAATGAATCCAGACTGTTTAACATCGGGGTTAATAGTTTTTTTTCTTCTGGATGTTGTGTAGCGATGTTTTTCGCTTCGGTTAATACTTGTTGGGCATTAGCTAATAGAGGTGCTGCGGCGTCAGTCGTCTGTTCTTTTGCGGCGGTGATCGTGGTTTGCAATTTTCCTGCAGCGGCTGTAAATCTTAATGCTCTGGTTTCATCGATTAGACCTGTTAATACAAGCTGAGGGTCGTCAATGGTGCTTGCACTTCTATTTACTTGACTGAGTTTCCCAGTGAGGAGAAGAATGCTGGCGGGATCCTCTTCGACGCATTCATTTAATTCGCTGATGGCAACGCGAATGATGCTGTTAAATTTTGGGTTTTTTTGAGCAAAGCTTTCCAACTCATCTCTGGCGGCAAGAAATGGGCTCTCTTTGGTTACTTCTTCCTCTTTCTCTTGCTCAATACGAGATTTCATTTCGCTTAATCTTATTAGCGAATCTGTTACGTTCTCATGAGAAAGCGGCTTTTCTTCGATGTCTTTTAATAAATCATCAATGGCTTGTTGGTGCGAAGGCTGACTTGTTGGTTTGATGGTCCTTAAGGCTTCTTTTGCAACTATAAATCGGGTGTATCGATCAAACATTTCAGAAGAGGTAAGAGATTTTGTGCGCGCCTCTCCTACGCTTAAGCAAAGCGCTACGCCTTCTAAACGTTGAGAGGCGTGATTTAGTTCGTCGGGATCGATGGGGGCAATTTGTTGTTTTGTTAACTCGCTTTCTGCGGCTTGTACCATCGCCGGCAAGGTGGGATATTTTTCCGGTTGGAATTGATATAAAGCTTTTGCTGCGGCGATTTCGTCTTGGGCCGCCATTCTTGCGAGGTTAAATCTTGCTTCAATCATGAGCTTTATAGGAGGGGTGCCCGCTGCAATCAGGCTGATAGACCGCAATTTTTCCAATTCAGCAACGACAGCTGGTAACTGAGGTGACAATTCCTGTCTGAATTGTTTGGCTGATTCGAGCACCAAGGCCATAGTTTGATCTGTGCCAGCACTTCTTTCTACATCACCTTTCAATCCACTATAAAGGGCATCAAATTGTTGCTCTACTTTTCGGGATAGATCACCGTTCAGTTGATAAAGCGCGCGTAACTGTTGGTCGCTATTTGGCTGTTGCTTCAATTCATTAAGTTGTTTTTGCGTTTCCTCGTCGGGAAATTGTTTCAATGCCTTTTCTGTTTCTTGGATAACTGCACGACAGGATTCCTCGATGTGGGCTTGTTGCGCCGCCATCAGTCTCGAGACATCCAGGTCTTTATTGCCCGTCATAAAAGGTTTTAAAGAAGGCGAGGCGCTCAATGTTTGAAACATGAAATCGCCATGGACTAGGTCACTGCGATAGTGGATTTCACCCGGGAAAAGATATTCTTTATTTTCGTCAGCCACGGTTACTTTTAATCGGGAATATTTGATATCTAAAGCGATGCGTCCATTTCTTTTTTGGTGCAAGTTTAAAATGAATTGTTCTGGAGAATAGCCATGCTTAGGCATATCGCTGGGAGATACGTTACTCTGTTTTGTTCGGATCATGCGCCCTCGTTGAGTGGGCGAAGGGGTTCTTGGCGGGGGTGTTGTGGGCGCTACTGGCGCGCCAATAGCAGGTTTTTCAGACTGAATTGCTGCTTGTATAGCGAGTAGGTTTTGGTAATAAGCTTCTTTTGCGGCTTGGAATTGAGCGTTGGATTTTAATAAAGCATCCAGTTCAGTTGGTGTGATTTTGTTACCATTGATAAGCACTCCACGTGTTAGATCGGTTGCCAGTTCATTATTATCTGGGCTGCCTTTTTGTGCATACATTCTCCCTTGCCTTTCATCAAACATAGCCCGAAATTCCGGGTTCTTTTTTAGCTCCTCAATGTTAACTACTTGTGGGTCTAGCATATCCTTTGCCTTTTAAATGGGGGTGTATTGCCTTGTGCATAGGAAATTTACGCCACAACTACTTTTTCAATCACGACCACATCCATCGGAACATCTTGATGTCCGGCTTTTCGGGTGGTTTTAACCGCTTTAATTTTATTCACAACATCCATACCCGCCGTCACTTTACCAAATACGCAATAGCCGAACCCGGCTTCTGTTTTATTTTTATGGTCGAGGAATTTATTGTCCGCGACGTTAATGAAAAATTGTGCAGTGGCGGAATGGGGGTCGGATGTTCTCGCCATCGCGATCGTGCCGATCGTATTCGGCGCACCGGCGGCCGCTTCATTTTCGATGGGCGCTTGAGTGGGTTTTTGTTTCATGTGTTGATCGAATCCACCACCTTGAATCATAAAGCCATCAATGACGCGATGAAAAATTGTCTCGTCATAAAAACCGCTTTTGGCATAGGTTAAAAAATTCTCAGCTGTTTTAGGCGTGTGCTCGAGATCTAATTCGATACCGATATCACCGTAGTTTGTTTGTAGCGTAATCATAGGGTTGCCTTTTTATTCAAATGAAGCTTATGTTTAATGTATTTCATGGTACGAGTATAGCTGATGGCGGCTCTATTTTCCGCTATTTTTTGTTGAAAAACAGGGTTGTTTTTCAGTGCTTAGTTTTTATAGGGGCGAAAAAAATAGTTAAAAATGAGGTAACCATAGACCATCGGAACGGCTAGCTGTTGCAGCAGCAGATGGAGGAGGTCTTCTTGGTGCGCGAGGTCCCCACAAGTCAGCTGCAAAAGACGCCAAAGAAGCGTTTTGAGTCATGCCTGGCATTGATGATGGGCTGCCGCCGAGTAAGGGTGTTTGTTCATTAAGGATGGGGGCCGGTGATGATGAAGTTCTTGGAGAAGCTGCTGCTGCATTTGGCGATAGGGGTTGGAAAAAATCTGACGATGAGCCAAGCAGCCGTGGTGGGTTGCGTCTCTGAGCAGCTGTTGAAGGTCCTGGGTCTCCTGGGGATACACTCAATTGGCTTATCGATGAAACATCTGATGCTGCAAGTCCACCGAAAGGCGGCGGGCTTTCTCTAGGTGGTAAGGGATTTCCTTGGGGCGGCGGGATTTGTATAGTGTGGATAGGCTGTTGTTGAGGAGCAGGAGAATAAGGAGGTGGTGATTCTTGCGGAGCAGGAGAGCTTTGTTCTTCGACAGAAAATAAACAATATAATTGTCTAGGATTGTTTTTTGATAGAGTGCGTAATTCTTCGGGATGTTTTTCGAGCAAAGGAGCCAAGTCCCTGGCATATGTTTTTAAATGGTCAATCATTATGTTAGGGTATTTTTTTGCGAGAATTTGCAATTCTTCTATGCGTTTTTTTCGACTGTAGTAGAGATTTTCCAATCGTTGGCTGTACGATTCGTCGCGTAAAAATTGCACGAGTGTTTTTTGTGTGGCTAGTCCGATATTGTTTCTAGGCCACTTAAATGCTTCACCATGACAGTCGAGTTCAGGTTCTTCATCCGGGTTAAATACGGGACGTTCTTGCATGTGCTGTGGAGCGGCCACACCTTGTGTAGGAATACCGTTTTGCGAGTGAAGAGGAATTGCTTCGTCCTGTGGGTGATGAGGGGTTGTTCTATAGGGAAAGTGGGTGCGTTCACCTCGCTCGTCTGTTCTTTTGATCATAAATCTTATCGGAAATTCTGCGCCAGGTTGAATGAGGGTCAGTATGACTAAGGTTTTGTTGCTTTCAACGCGATCAAGAGCTGTTTGAAAAGCAGGACTGTTTTCTTCATAGGGTTCATATGAGATGGCATAACTTCTGTAAGGATCATTGTTAGGAGCGCCTTCTACGCGCTCAGTTTGTATCAAGTAGGTAGCAATTTCACGAATTCTAGCGGCTACTTTTTGCAGATCCCGAAACTTATCTTGAATTTCTTCTTCCATTTCCATAGATGACAACATAAGTTTTATCTCATGACAAACATTATAAAATCAAGTGTAACAAGCGCCTTGCTATTTTAGCAAGGCTTGGATGGCGGTTTTTTTGATTATAGTTAACCCGCGCTGCTGATGTGACGAGGCGAAGAATGTCGAGACATTTCTCCCGGCGCTGCTGAGTCGAGGGTGGGGCTTGCTGGTCGTGTCGTATCCTTTGCTATTTCGTGTTTCGCTGCCGTGGTGCTTGTTTGTGGTTCTTTTTGTTGTTGTGGGATTGTTACTGGAATTTCCCCGTCGGTTGGTGATATGCCGATCCCTCCCGGTGGCGCTGACAGTAACGCGGTTGTTGTTTGAGAAGCAGGTTTCGCAGCTGCTTCATCATTCGCCGGTGCGACGACAGGGGGAGAAACAGTTCGCTCTTGGGTAACGATAGTAGGTCTTGCTACTTGTGCTGGAGTCGGTATTGATGGCGTAAAAGTCGATTGTGTTCTTACAGGTGCGGCCGTTGTTTTACCTTCTTCAGCATCGCGTTGGTTTTTTGCTCGATCAATTGATCTTAAACCTGCGGCGCCAACTCCGAATAAAACACCTGTGCCAAAGGCTGCTACACTGGTTGTCATCAAAGCACCACCCGCTATCCATAACGGAAGCGCTAGAGGCGGAATAAAAAAACCGGCAGCAAAGAGAGCTGCTCCAGCGATGAGCGATATCAATCCGCCTCGGCGGAGATATTGCCCTATTCGACTGAGCAGACTGGATTTTTTTGGTTTTGCCACTGCTGTTGATGCGGCTGAGAGAGGTGGCGTAGATCTCTGTCGCGCTGTCATCGATGGCGATGCACTTTTTGCATTTTGCATTTTAGTTTGCAGCTGTGTAGCAACAGCATCGAATTTTTCTTTTTGCTCTTGATCGTTATCAATGGATCCTGTTTCTATGTGAGAGACGAGTTCAGCCACTGCATTACCAGCTTTGGAATTTTCCAAGCTTGTCAATGTTGGAGCGAATAATTTAATTCTTTGGAAGCCCTCATTAGTTACATTATATAAAGTATCTAATCGAGATGAGGTTTCCATGGAGTCTGATGATCTAAAATCGTTGTCCAAAAGCGAGAGTTCTTTCTCAGCTTCTCGAGCTATTTGCGAAAAACATGATCGTGTCTTTTTGCTGTGTTCGGGTTTTTCAATTTGTTCTCTTACCATTTGAATGAGTGTTTCTACTTTTCCTCGCGCCAGACCAAACGATTGGATAGCAAGAAAGCGTTCTTTTGGCAAAAGTCCGGTTAGCTGTTCTGAGGAAAGGGCTGAGTTCTGAATCGTTGTTATAAACTCGTGGAGCGCAAGAGTCCATGCAGGAGCTGCTGCTGGGACTGCTCTTCGTGCTTCAATCATTCTGTCAAACAAAAATCTTGCCTGCGTATATAAATTTGGATTTGTTTGTCGCAGTGTTCTGAGTGCCCTGATGGCGTTTTCCTCTGCTTGAGCAAACGCAATATGCGCTTTGGTCATCAATTGAATTCGATCGTGAATTAAGTCATCCAAGATGGAGTTGGTGGCATGAATATTGCCAGGTTTGAATCCATTTTCAGTTAAGCCAGATCGGTATGAGATATTTCCTGGGAGTTGGTGTGATTGGGCAATATCGTCAGTAAACATAAAGTTGCTTATTGTCGATGTTGCGATGATTGGGTCAGCGTGGAAATTTGGAGGGTTGGAAGCAATAAGATGGAGTTCGCATATTCTTTCTAAACTATTAGTGCCAATCTTCAGTGGGCTATTAGACGATGCATCAACCGCATGTAAATGATCGCTCAATCCGCCACCACCGATTAAGCTTTGAGTATAGTGGCTGGTTATGCGCGCGAGAATTTCATCATGATCGGTGTCTCTTGCCTGAGGGTATGCTGACGCAATAACCCGTTTAGCTAAGCCGAGATCATTATCTTGAGTCTGATCTGTTGTTAAAGTGTTTTGTTTTGTTTTTCCGTTAAACTGAACGGATTTACGCATAAAATCCGCATCCAAATTCGAGCCCTGCTGTGTTGGAAAACAACCCTGGGGGTTTAATCCTGGATCTATTGATTTATCAAAGGGTGAAATATAATCTAAATCATCTTGCTCTGTTGCTAAGGCAGGTGATAATTCAGTCGAAGGCGCGCCTTCCAGAGCATGCGTCTCGAGACGCGGGGCTTCTAAATTTCGGGCCGTTCGTTGCAAGATGGCTAGCCAATGCTGTGTGCTGGCGTGTGAAATCGGTTCTTTGCTGATTTCATCGAGCGTTTCTTCGATTTGTGTTCTAAAGGGATCATTTTGTGGTCGTTGTTCCAGTAAAGTCAAAAGCGCTTCTTTTACCGTAGCGTAGTCGGCATATATCTGAAATGTTTTTTCGACATCAAGATCTGGTGTGTTTTCATCACCGACGCTTAAGCAAGTTGCAATCGCTTCAAGACGTTGAGAATTTGTTGCAGTGTCTTTCTCTTGTCGAGCTTTATCTATCATTGCTCGCAAGGAAGGGTATCTTTCAGGTTGAAAAGCAAGGCGTGCTTCTGCGGCTTCAATTTCATCCTCTACAGCCAGATTAGCGAGAGCTAATCTGGCTTGATCAACAGCTTCAGGGGTTAATGCAGTAAGTTGTTGTAATTGATCTAACTTATCAATCACTGCGTCTAATTTTGGAGACTGCTCTCTTCTGAATTGCTCAGCCGAAATCAGCATTGCGCGGATTGAAATTGCTTGATCGGGAGCTGTGGTTATTAACCCCGATGCTCGTATTGAAAGCGCATCATGTAATTGCTGAAAGCGTGCATTTTTAGCTTGATCGATTTGATCTTGTAAGAGACGAATTTTTGCAAAGATTTCTGTGAGTGCAGCAGCTTCATCTTCCGGTCTAGCAGTTGTTTTTGTGTCTGCCATTGTTTCTTGAGCAGTTTTTTTTACGCGCAGTCCTGTCCGTTTAATGCCAATAGTAGCGCCGAAGTAAGTTCCGGTAGTTGTTTGCCCTTTTCCTCTTTCTGTGATGAGTTTTATAATTTCCTGTTGAGCCGTGATTAAATTTGGTTGCATCGTTTGTGGCGCGGAAGCTACAGTTTGCTCAAGTAATTGCACAAGTTTGCCAGGCTCAGTTGTTGTATCAAATAGAGCATCATTCGTTAATTGAGGTGGGAGCATTGGATTAGTGAGAAAGGTGTTTAGCGAGGATAGATCCTCTGCTTTAAGCGAATCCAATATGTAATGACCATTCTCTAGGAGCAAGCGGTAAGACATGGGGTTAAGTAGCGTGCGATAATTGAAAGTTGCCCCTGCCTCACCAATCGTCATTATGCGCAAGGCTATTCCGTAAGCCGACCATAACATTGCTACTTTTCCGGCTCTGGTCAAGAAATAATTTCCTGCCGTCGGCCCAAGCGCTGACACATTGTGTTGGCCGCCCTCCAACATATGGGAAACAAGATAATTTTGGGAAACATCTTGTATTGCTTGAGCTCCTTGGCCGCCAAAAACTGCATTAAATTTTTGTGTGACATCGCCATCAATAGGAAGTGCGTTTGCGAGCAATCCTCTGGCCGCATCCATCGCGATATCAGCCCTGGCGTATAGGCTTTCTGATGGACTCCAGTTAGCGTGATACGAACCATCTTTTGTTCTTGATGAGATCCCCTGCAGCTTGGCTATCGATCTAAATGCAATTGGTTCCATTTTTGCTCCAGTGTTTATCATATCCATTCCTCCAAATTCTAAATTACAAAGCGCTCATTTCGCCCTTTGTTAAAAATATTAATTGAACTAAAGATAGCAGACATTTTGGCTTTTCGCCCGTCTGAATCAGGTTTTTTAATAAATAAGGGTTATCTAATTTTGTTGTGAATTCGTGCGCAAGGGTAAAGATTCGCGCACAATGCCGCCTGATTGAGATTCGCTTCTCAGGTATTGGTCTATCCTTGTTTTGCATCGCATTTATTAGCATGCGTATAACACCCGGTTTATTAGCCTAAATAATAACCAACTTTCCTTAAGGAAACATTAAGAAAATCTTTCTTTGCGCATATTTTTGCGCGGCGAACATTGAAGTCAACCCCCCTTTTTTTTCTCGATTAGGTTTTATTATGACTCAACGCGTCCCCTAAATCATCCTCCTTCGGTTAGGTTTATTATGAGTCAACTCGTCGCGGTGCGTAGAAATAATCCCTTAATCTTTTCTTAAGATTCATGATCTATACTGGTTTTGTTTTTAGCATGAAGTACAAGCGCGATAAAAATAAGACTTAAAAAATAGGAAATAATTGAATATGCGATTTTTTAGAAGTATAGAAAGTTTGCTTTTTAAACATCATAGTAATTTGGGCGTTTTAGTTGGTGAGCTTCAAAGCATGGAGCCAGGAAATTTCTTAAAGCATGCTGAGCGGATACAGGAAGCCATCCGCTTAACTGAGGCGGTAGCAAAATTAATACCCAGGGAATCTCGTTTTTTGGTAAAAGACACGGGAGATTTGATGGCAGACATTGTAAAAATAATTGCTGAATCTGCGTGTTCCACAATGAAACCTCTGACAGGAGATGTTCAAAGCGCAATAGCCAAAAGTGTAAAATCAGTAGTTGATTATATGGATTTTTTTAATTTTGATGATCAAGATTTCTTGCGTGCAATGGCCTCTTATGGCTTTAAGCCAGAATCCAATAGCGCTAATACAGCGATAAAAAGCGGCTTGAATCAATCAAAATCAGCTTAAATAGCTGTTGTTTTTTGAAAAACACCTCTGCAGAGGACAAAAAATAAATTATTCGCTCAAGGATCTTATTTTTACAGCTATCGCAGTCAGCTGAAATAGTTCAAATAGCAAGCGTTCGGTAGCGTGATATATCTTTTCCCAGTACAATGCCTGTAAATTTTAAGCGGGCAGTGGTCGATGTTAGCAATCAATCAATCAATTCTTATAAAAACCGAAAATGAAATGCGTCTATTGGGGCAGAAAATGGCGATGGTTCTGCCGCCTGTCATCACGATTTTTTTGTACGGCGAATTGGGTGCGGGGAAAACGACCTTGGTGCGCGCGATCATTCAATCGTTCGATGCAAAGCAAATTGTGAGAAGCCCGACGTTTACGATTGTCGAGCCGTATGAGATTGATCATCGACATATTTATCATTTCGATTTGTATCGTTTCTTGCACGCAGAAGAGCTCGATTTTATTGGTGCGCGAGAATATTTTGGGTCAGGGATTTGTTTGGTCGAATGGCCTGAAAAAGGGGAAGGATTTTTGCCGGTTTCCGACCTTGATTGTTATTTTGAAATCAAGGATGATACGCGGTTGATTCGCCTGCAAGCGAATACGCGAGTGGGGGAAGGAGTCGTCGCGCGACGGTTTTGATTCTGGATCCCGCTGCTTGGTAGCGGGATGACAGTTCTGGAAGCCGTAGGATGACTGAGATTGAAGCTTCATTATTGGTGTGTCGTTCATTGCGAAGCGTAGCCGAAGCAACCCAGCATCAGAACTGGATTGCTTCGTCGCTTATGCGTCTCGCAATGACGGGACAAAGTTGGGAGAATAGGTTTTGTCGACATCGAAATGGATTAAAAAATCCCTAGGGGTTTTAACTTTTTTAGGGTTGGCAATCGCGTGCTATGCGTTTGCTGCGTCGAGTCAAAATCAACTGATCAGTCTTCATGTGACGCCAAGTGCTATGACAACGCGGATTGTTTTTTTGCTAAAAAAACCTTTTCAGGTGGGCGTGAAAACAACGAGCGAACCCGCGCAATTATCGATCGATTTTTTTAATACTGAACTGGCAACGTCGTTAGATTATTCTGATTCATTGATTCAATCGATTCACTCACAAAGAATCAATCGCCAAACATTGCGCGTAATATTCAATCTGCGAAACCCCGCGAAAGTGGATCGATCCTCCGTGCAGAAAATTTGTACGCAAGAGGTTTGTCAATTGGCGTTATCATTGATCCATTCGCCTTTGCCGACAAACACCCACACAGCAAGCGCGATACCCGCTATGCAAAAAACAGGGGCACCGGTTCGATCAATCACGGAAACGCATTCAATCCCACCCGCGCATGCGATGGCTAAAACGCCCGCGCCAGTGATTCAATCTCCATCACCGAAAAAAGCAGAACCGGCTGAGATGGCTGATCAAGTAGCAGACCAAGACAATACAGTGAGTACCTCGTCGGATAATACGCCGCAGGGCGCTTATGCGGTGACGCTCGATAGTCGTTCATCGGGGCCAAAACGCAATGCGGTGGTGATTATCGATCCAGGTCATGGTGGAAAAGATCCGGGTGCTACAGGCCAGCGTGGTACGCATGAAAAAAATATCGTGCTCGCGATCGGTAAAGATTTATATGATGATTTGGCAGCGCAAAAAGGAATTACGCCGGTCATGACGCGAAACGGTGATTATTTCGTGACATTGCGGGGACGATTGCAATTGGCGAGAAAAGGGAAAGGCGATTTGTTCATGGCGATTCACGCGGATGCGTTCAGTAATGTAGATGCGCG
>MGXH01000030.1 GCA_001801305.1 Gammaproteobacteria bacterium GWE2_42_36 | reverse complement strand
GCTGTCTGCATTAACTTCTCAATATCGGAGTTTTGATAAGGACAGAACAGCACTATCCGAGCAAATTAGAAAAGGGTTACCGTTGAGGAGCGATGCACCTGTATTAGGCCAGATTATTCAAGCAGCACAAGAAAAGAAAGAGGAAATCGAGCGGCAAACTATTGGCAGTTTTCAAATGGCTAGAGCTCAAATGGAACGCCCCTCACAAATGCAACCATACTTATTGTCAGTACAGAGCGGGATAAATGCGCTATTATCCATCAAAGGGCAACTCCTGTGTGTAATCAATTTGCAAAGAGAAGTAGACGCCGCACAACAAGCGATCGGATCAACCCCGCCTCATAAACTATCAGAGCTCCAACTCACTGCAATTTTCTTGTCTTATCAAGCGCAACGTCTACTAATAGAGTCTGCCACGAAAATTGAGCGAGCGAACACTCAACGAGAATTAAGGGGATTAACAAAGGTTCTCGAACAAATAAGAACTGCTAAAACACCGCAAGATCGAGAAAAAGCTATCGCGGATGGTTTACAGTGGCAATTAAATAAAGAAGTTGATGACTTACAAACCGTGCACGTTCTCGATCCATCGTTCGATATGATAATTTCAGTTATCAAAGTAAATATAACGGAAGTAAAAAATACTCAGCAATTCTTCGCTTTGCACGAGCGTATAAACAGCGCTAAAACTGGTGTTCCCGCTCATCCAGTTAACACTTCTAAATCAGCAGCAACCAAAACATTTCTTAATTTCGTCGCAAGATGTAAGCTCGAGTCTCAAATCGCCTGTTTTAAAAGCGAAAGCGGTGTTTTTCCTACTGAACTCAAAGAAGTGGAAAATGTATCAAAAACAAAAAGTAAAAAAGAGGTTGAATCAACCAGCAAAAAACTGGACTATCTAATCGCAAAAAACAGACTTGAGAAACAAATCACCCAACTACAAACTGATATTTCTACTCAGGCATTCACCCACCCCGATGCCCGCCGCGTATTGGCCGACGCTCAAACGGTATTGAATAAATCTAAAAATACAAAAGAACTTAAATCGGCTACTCAATATCTAAAAAATCCAAACAAACAAGACTATCACAAGCTGGCTAAGCTGGCCTATAAACAAAAAAGTGGCTTTTTTAAAGCATTGGCCATTGCGAGTATTGTTGGTTCGGTCATTGGTGGAGGTTTATTGTTTTTAGCTGGCGCGGCGCTCACATTAACCGTGATCGGCGCACCCATCGGGATTCCATTAATTTCTTCCGCTATTGCAATAGTAACTACCAGTGTTGCCGCCCTCTCAACGCTTGTCGCTGCGCATGTAGGAATACATGCCACCGCCTCTGGTTTGGTAGCAACGACCGCTGCTTTAACAGCGGCAGCAGGCCCAGCTGCAATGGGAGTTGGAGTAGCGTCAATGGGTGCTGGAGCGCTCGGAGAAACAACGAGACGGATAGCGAGAGGCCTTGATCTCGCGCGCAGCCCGGCCGCCATTCAACAAAAATCCAGCTCAACAATACACCCAGTTCCTTCATCGACAACACCAGCTGCTGGCGCCATGCCTCCGCCCATTCATCCTCCGCAAGCACAAGCCTCTGCTGCCGGATTGAGCGAATCTCCTCCTCCATCCCCATCAGCCGACCCAGATAGACCACCCTCCGCTCCTCCGCGCAGAACTTCAGTTTCAGCACCATAAAGCGCTTAAAATCAGCCAAACGAGTGGGAACAAGCTAATATCCTTCAAATGGATTACTTTGACGCTGGCGCGTCTCGCAATGACAGCTCCCGCGGAGTTTCTTTTAATTCCCCCGTGGTATATTTATGCAAAATACTAGTCACTAAAGTTTGATAAGGCAGTCCTTCTGCTTCAGCAATTTCCTTGAGTTGCTCTAAATCTTTTGAAAACACCCTAATGCTGATTCGTTTTTCTTTTCCTTTTCGAAAATAGCGAGTAGCTGCTTGTTTCGCTTCTTTTCGTACTTGCTTTATATTGGACACTGTTTCCCACTCGCCACGCTCTAGCGATTCAAGCATCTCTTTTTCTTCTGGCTCTAATTGCACATCAAATACATCTTTTTTTGAACTCATAATGACCTCATTTTTTCACTTTTACCTTTGATAAATACTTCTTTGTTAATTTTCGGCTAGGAAAAATTGTCTTTAAAAAATAACTGTTATCATTTTCCGTAAAAGGAACAGCATAAACATATCCGCCAATTTCAACGATAAACATTTGTTGATTGGGCTATTTATCTTTATTAGGGTGTTTAACAATGTCAATCTCTCGATCAACTTCTAACTCACCAATGATCTGTTGAAAATTAACACCTCGTTCAATTTTCAGCGTTGCATTCTTCATTTCATTAAAAATAAAATTTCGTATTTTTTTCATATGCTATATGTATATAGAATGTATCAATTGTCATCATGATTTTTTATTTTTAATCGAAGTACAATCCGTGTTCACTTCACACTAACTGAAAAAAAACCCCTAAAAATCGGGCAATTTTTGCTCTAACTTATTGCTTTTGCATCATTCTAAATATCGATATACTTATTTTGCGTTGAGCTTTCTTTAAATGGACTAAAAAATATGCCGGTGCGGCACAATAAAAAAACTAAAACACCACGCAACGAAGAAACCCATCAACTAAGGACGGCTGTTCTCGAAGAAATAGCCGTGCGGGAAACGCGCTTAAAAGAAGAGCACGGGCGTTATGCTCTTTCTCTTACAGAAGCAGAAATTTTATTTCGCGACGCCAATCCACAAAAAGTAGGCGATCATTTATTTCTCTATCCTATTCACCCAAGCAAAAACAGCCGTCTTCACGCCTTATACCAGGATCTGAAGCAAAAAAGGATAGGCGTCCGAATCAGTGACTCACTCTGGGACAGCAGTCAGCTTAATGAGGAAAATCCCGATGATTTAGCCCATCAATTAGCGCTAACCGCTCAAGACGCTGCCTTTCAGCAATTAATCGCTGTTTATACTCGCGATGCCGTAAGCCCCCTCGACCTTCCGATAGATCTCGCAAGAACAGCCTTCAATGCAGAAAGCTCCCCCCATCTTATCGAAACGGATAGTCAGCACTCTTTAGCTTACCTGTACACGCAGGAAAGAGATATTTACGCGCAAGGTGAGTATCATTTACAAAGCTATACCGTTCTTGATACTTCAAAAAAACAACCTATCCCGGGCTCAATCATTTCTGAAATGCAACCTAATCCTGATCTGACGTCTAAACATGGGTGGGAATATCTGAGAGTATCTTCTGATTGTTTATATTTAAATCACTTTCTTCTGGGGAAATTAAAACCGAGACATTTCCATGATGCATTCACTTGGATCCAAGAACAATCAATCGATAAAATACAATGGGGCGCCCTATCCGACGAAGATAAACGAAAAACAATATGGCTGACTCTATCGATGGATACGGAAGGTGTATTAACACAAAAAATATTACGGCAAAAACGCTATCGTCGATACCTCGAACAATGCTCTCCAGAAGAATTGGTATCGCTGATGAGAGATTTGATGGACCGTCAGCGGGCAGCAGAAATCTATGCCAAAAACCCCGCAAAAAACGATAAAAAAAGTAACGCATTAGTCGATGCAATAAAAACCAATCAAGACTTGGCTGCTCAGTTATTGAGATCCCAAATGAGTGATCCCCCAGATCGTCAACGGATGGGATACGCACTTATCGAATCATTGCAGAAAACAGCAGATATCGCCTTAAATATACCTCTCACGATTGAGAGATTAACCGACTCAATCTCCCTGGCTAGCCACATAGCAAAACAACTGGCAAAAAACACAAAAAATTTACTTTCATTACAAAACCTTGTCCGAAGAAAAACAACCACACTCGACCAATTGCGACAAGTTCGTGAAGCGGATTTTTATGGGTTATTTGCAGGCCGCAAAGTATTTTCAAAAAAACCATCCCGTTCACTATCAAAAACGCAGCGAGCGTTATTGGATGGGGAAATGATTTGTAGTAATGGTAGCTCAACCCCCTTAAACATAACGCTCTCTTTCGTGCTCAATGTCTCTGACCAACAACTTCGCGCGTTAACATTCGAAGAACGAGCCGTCATTGCCACAACGTTGAGCAAAAATCATCAGGGATCCATACTGGAAAAATTATTATTGGAAGCCCGAGATTTCCGGAATCAATTAATCGTCGCGTTCGACCCTGAAAAAAGGAGATCACTAAAAATCTCGTTACAAAAACATTTAAGCACTCTCGGCATTCATGAAAATCAAATCGACAGTGCACTAGAAAAACTCGAATGCGTCACTTATGCCGTAGGAACACGCCGTGCTTTTGACGGCCCTGCCCCACAATCTTCCACCTTAACTCGGCATTGTTGCGTCGAATTATTGCAGGGTCGACCCGCAGGGATATTATCCGACCACGATCTCACCGGGGTTCTCGATTATATGAAGGCAGTCCACGCCTTAGTTAAAGAACGAGCAATCTTACGTGAAAATTTGAGTCATGGGCCAAAAAAAACCGAAGAAAAACGCGCATTAAAACAAAAACTACAAAGGCAAGATGACGAGTTAATGCATTATGGCATCTCCCCAAAAATTACTACTGAGATAATGACCCAATGGCTATCTCAGTTTGAGTCTTCGGATCAATTTAATGCATTCAAACAAAGAATGACACACTATGCGTCAAGGCAACAACACTTAACTGTATTAAAAAAACATCCCTGGAAAAATCGAGCAGAAATAAGACGAGTCAAACAATCACTAGAAGCCGATTTAAAAACCGATGGTTTCGGCTTCACCCTTCCTGCTATTTTTGAAAATATCCAACAATGGGCCCCAAAAAATAGAACACAATTACCGAGATCCCATGATGATCTTGAACAACTCAGGCGAATTGTTCGACCCATGCTGCCATTACCAAAAAGAAAAGACACGACGCTCGATAATCTGAATCCAACGGGTCAATCACTGGCCGAGTCAAGCAGCCCTTCAGTCCCACCAGCAACGAGCAGCACATCGACCCAGGTAATGAATCTCCTGCCGGTTCGACCACAAATCACACGATTGCCTGCTCAACGTGAAGCAGCAATCATGAGCCCGGAAACACCTGCCCAAACACTTAGCCATTCTGGAATTTTTGCGCATCAAGCGGCGAATACAAGCGGCCCGAATTTTCTGCCATCAACACCCGGTCATGCAAAATATGGGGATTTATCGGAGAAAAAACACACACTGATGGATTATCTTGATTTAGAGCCACCATCACCCCGCTTAGCGATGGCGCCTTGAGACATATTCTCGCGACTTCGACTGAGAGATCCCATCGAAAATCAGGCAAGGGTTTCCTGGATTCCGCGGTTCAAGTCATGGAATGACAGAAAAACATTCAAGTCAAAATGGAAGTAACGCAGAAGCATCGTTATAAACAAGAACACACAACGTAAATTTATGATATAGTCGATTATGTTCAGAGGTTTTTCTATGCCTCGCTAAAAATTAAATTATTTAAGTTCATAATTTTTTAAAATCAATCATGAGAACGTTTTTAAGACACATCATCGATTACTTGCTGCCTCACACGTGTTGCTTTTGCCAGAAAAAAACATCCCGATCTGCTGAATTATGTCTCACATGCGAATCACAATTACCTCGCGTTAAACAGGCCTGTGTCGTCTGTGGCAAAGCAACAACGCATGATTTCCCCATTTGCTACGCATGCCTTAAAAAACCACCGCCTTTTGACCGAACCTACGTTTTATTTCCGTATGAATCATTGGCTGCGAATATGATCACACGATTAAAGTTTGGGCATGAATTACGTTATGCAAAAATCCTGGGACAGCTCATGGCGGATTTCTTAATCAATGCCTGGTCGAATAATCCCCCAATTGAAATGCCCGAATGCATCATACCTGTTCCGTTGCACCCAAAACGTTTAAAAGAACGGGGATTTAACCAATCGATTGAGATTGCGCGCCCGATTCGAGAGCGACTACACATTCCGATTGAATTATATGCCGGCCATCGAATACGCGATACACAAGCACAATCGTCCTTACCGAAAGCGGAACGCAAAAGCAATGTGATGCGCGCTTTTATGATTGACAAAAATTTCCACGCAAATCATGTGGCGATTTTAGATGATGTAATGACGACAGGGCATACAGTACTCGAATTCAGCCGAGCGCTCCGGAAACAAGGTGTCCAAAAAATTGATGTTTGGTGCTGCGCGAGAGCGTAGATTTGAAACCATTCTACTAAATTGGTAACTATTTTATCGAGATCGTGATGATACAGGAACGGGGTTCCCGGAGACGTGCTGAATAGTTACCTAAATTAAAATCTCCAATCCTTTTTGTTCAATTAAGTTTAATAACTTTAACGCCGCTCCGCTTGGATTTTTGTCGCCACTCTCCCAATGCTTTACAGCTGATGCACTAACATTTAAATATCGGGCTAATACTGGTTGGCTTATTTTTTCCTGTAATCGTATTCTTTTGATATCTTTTGATTTCATCTTACGGATAGCAGGTAAACAAAGATCATCAAACTTTCGCATAGTGGTTAAATCTAATAACCCTGCATCATAAAGTCCTTTGGCGGACTCATGCACGACTTCAAGTATTGTTTTATCCATCACAGCACCTCCATCAGTTCTTTTACTTCTACTGCTCTCATCAATTGATTGTCTGCATAAGAAAAATAGATTTTTGCTAAAGCTTTTAACCCTTCCTGTTCATTACGTTTTATATTTCCCTTTTCATTTTTTGCAAAGCCGTAAAGAAAAAACGAATCTCTACCTTCTTTAAAAGCAATTAAGGTCCTTAAACTTCCACTTTTCCCTCTCTTATTTATGGCAATCCTCTTTTTATATAGGCCACCGCCTAAGTTAGCGTCATAACGTCCAAGCAATATTTCTTCCACCGCTTGCCTCAGCAAACGATCCGTTAAATCAATTTTCTCGGCCCATTGGTGAAACATTTTTGTTTTAAAAATTTTCATCGCACTCTCTTAATATGCTTCAAATAACCATACCACTAATTGGTATGGTTATCAACATAAACATCAAAACCATCCTGCTGTCCAATCAATCGATAATGCGACCAGAATTGCCGGAAGGCTTTATGGTGATTGAAAATCGACACATAAGGTGCGGGCTTTGTTTCTCCATAAGCTTCAACGGGTGTCGCTCGGATAAAAATCAAAAAGGGTTGCTCTTTTTGCAATAAGCGAATCGTTTGCTGCACATAATAATTAAGGAAAGCAGGACCGACGTGACGTTTAGCAAAAGCCTGCTCCGCCATGGGTGTGATCAAATAACCGTTAAAATAATGGGTGTCGATGGAAGTATCGATGTTCATCGGATAAGCGGGATAAAGAGAAGGGGCAAAAAAGAAAATGGACCTGTGAGGTGGCACATGATGCTTCGTAAATTGAATCATTCGCTGATAAGCCGGTTCAATTGCTTTCTGATGAAGCCAGTCCGCCTGAAGCTCAACGAACGTCACACAGACATAAAGCGTGACGAGCCAACCTAAAAGACTGAACGCAATCCAAGGCAAAAGACGCATTTTGTGCGTTGTGGCTCGAGCAACTATCACTTGTTCATACATCAATAACGCGAGCAGGATGAAAGCAAGAATAAAAGCAGGCAAACTGTGATAATACCAATAGGCTTGCTGTAAAATATAAATCAATAAAAAAGCGACAAGACTCACAGCCAGCATTTTTCGAATAGCCGTTATATCGGCCGTCACCCGCGTAACAAAACAATGCGCACAAAGCACCAAGAGACAAATCAAAAAGGCGGGAGTTATGATCGTGTTGCCTGGCTTAATAACCATTGCATAATACAGGCTCATATTGATAGGGACGATATCAGCCAGATATTCCGGTGTGACAAGAAAAAGAGAATACAAATAGATCACTTGAACAAAAAGAATGGCCAGCACTTCTGGTCGACAAAAACAAAAAAGTTTTTTTCGATAGATTCCCACATAAATCTCAACCGCCAGAAAAGCAATTAAAAAATGCGGTTTGATAGCAAAACCAATACCAGCCAACACGCCGATAAAAATTAAGAGCCTCACTGGATATTTTTGTATCGTCTGATTCAGCACAAAAGCAGAGGCGATGAGATAGGGTAATACGAAAATAATCAGGAGATGTTCCCGTTGCCCGAAATCAGCGCTTGGCACAATCAATAAACCGGCCGCTATGGCACACAATACTGTCGCACGCGCTATTGCAGAAAACGCTCGATGAGTTAATAGTCGTTGAATCAACCATAACACCAAAGCAATCATGACTAAAACGTATATTTCTAATGCGATGGCGAGAGAAATAAAACCCACTTGCGCAATCAATAAAGCGGGCATATAAATGTAGACGGCCATCGGCGTATTGGATTCAAAAAAATCTTTAAAATAATGCTGCCCTTGCAGTAAGGCTTTTGCCGTTTGAATCAAACAAGCATTGTCTTTATTACTGCCCAGATTTTTTTGCATCCAAATAGACGCTAAGAATAAAATTAAAATGACGACGAAAGATGTCCGGTTAAAAAAACGACTGGATGTTTTAATGGTTGCGCGAGCCAAGTAATCGTCCTCCATACATTTATTCAAGCATGACGCGGGAAAGTATAAACGCGAATTCGGGATAAGCAACGATGGAATTAATAAGCGGTCATCCTGGAAATTTTAAACCCAATGAACTGGATTCCCGATGTCAAACAGTTGGGTGACAAACCATCTCTCCATTAATCACGCTCAATTTAATGAAAACTGTTTGGTGATTTTTAAAATTGTGGTTAGAATTTAAACGTTCAAGAATGAAATTGGATTTTCGCGAAAAGATAAGGTTCAATAAAAAACAAGCGATCAACAAAAATTTACATCAGCGTCATATAGAAGTTGCAAGCGAGGTTTTAAAAAAACAGATCTTTTCACATAAATCCACGCCGTAAATAAACAGCATGATACACAGGATTGAATTTCATGACTCGGAGTTACGAAAAAAAAGGACGGCTGCGTAAAGATTGCTGGGCTATCTTGCTAACCTGTTTGCTCATTACGTTCTCTTGCCTCACCCCAAGTTTTGCTGCTAATACCAAGACTGCCTCCATCGCACTCCCTTCTGTCAATGTATTAACGTGGTGGGGCTACTTAAGTCCACCTTGGGTTAAGCCACTGGTTGAGCAAACTTGCCATGTTAAATTATCTTATGATGAATACTCTACAGCTGATGAATTTTTACGTCGATGGGAAGATTATAAAGACAGCTATGATATTGTCATTTTTGATGACGTTATGTATGGCGTCATCAAAGGGGATATTTCTGGAAAATCTACGCATGATCTAAGCTCGCAAGCCAAACATTATTATCCCGCTATACGAGCACATTTTTACCAACAACATTACCCCAACAATATTGCTTATTTTTATCAAGCAATCAGCAGCTTCTTATGGAACCCTGATAATATTCAAATCGAACCATCGGACAATCTTTATCAAATTTTTCGTAAAGCAGGCGCCCATACCGCCGCCATTGCCGACGACCCTATTGTTGCTTCTTTCTTATTTAATCCTTATGCAGATTATGACCCCTTAGCCTTGATCAAAATGAAACAAAGAGTTCGCCTCTATGTCACTAGTGACTACACTAACATCGCCTCAACCAAAGACTTTAGTTTTGCCTATAGTGATGCCGGCACTGCGCTACAAATGCAAGCCTTACATCATAATAAGCTAAAAATCTCTATTCTTCCCCAGTACACATTCGCCTCAACTGACTTAATTGCCCAATTAAATGACAACTCAACAACAACCTGTGTTGCTGATTTACTGACCAGTCGATCATTTTTATATAAATTAATGTATGACTCTTATTATTTTTCCCCTTATGGGGACTTACCAAAAATGGGCAATTCTAATTATCTGGATCTTTATCAACAATATTTATCTCTTTTACCCACTATACAGTGGATCTACATTCCAACCATCAGTGAATTCGAAGTCACCAATCGGTGGTGGCAATTAATGAAACTCAGTGCGAGCGAACAAATCTTGGGATAAAAAGATGATAACAAAAAAAATAAAAATATTATTGTTACAATATATCATCTTATTGTTAGGTTGCTTTATCTTTATTTCAACTCCGGCTCAAGCCAATCCAGAGAATACAGTCAATATTCTGACTTGGTGGGGATATTTACTCCCGGATAATGTCGCTATGGCAGAAAAAAGTTGTCACGTGAAAATATCTTTTGATGAATATTATTCTGATACCGAATTCCTCCGACGGTGGGAAGAGCAAAAACAAAATTATGATATAATAACCTTTTCAGATATTATGTTTAATCTCATTAAAGACGAAGTCAGCCTAAACGATAGTCCGTTGTGGGAAATAAGCAAACAATACAACCCCATTGTACGAGAACACTACCAGCAATATCATTTCCCAACCAATGTCGTGTTTTTTACGGAAGCTTTAACTGGATTTATTTGGAACCCTGCCGTCGTCCAGCTTGATAAAAATGACTCTATCGATACCCTCTTTAAAAAAGCAGGTTCAAATATTGTTGCGATTTTTGATGATCCTACTGAAGCAAACATGGTTATTACACTCGGTTTAAATGGATTAAATCATCCCGCTCAACAACAATTTTTCAGCGCGCTAGACCCAGATAATTTCAAAAAAGTTACTCAAAATGCAAAAATTATCATCACAGACAATTATCAAAAAATTTACCAGCATCCCAATTTTGCTTTTGCACTGACTTGGCAAGGAAACGCCATGTTTTACGAGAAAGAAAAGCTCAATACCTTCCCTTTTTTAATCCACCCACAATTATCTTATGTCTCTTTTGATTTGTTGGCTGCAACTAACAACAAACAAGCAACGCTATGTGTTGCCAAGGCATTATTAAGCAAAAAAGCGATGGCACTTGTTGAAAACACAGATTATTATTTCTCTCCTTATTTAGATGTTAAACAAATAACATCGCCCTATTTTAAAAAAATCTATAAAGATTTCTTAGCTTATTTACCGAAATTGCCCTGGATTCAACTTGTTTCTCGCGAAGAATTCAGACAACTCACTAGGCAGTGGGATACGATCCGACTTAATTTTAGCGCAAACAACAATCCTCCTATCGCATGAAGAAATCCTTTGAAATCCATAATAGAGAAAAAAATACATCCTTATTTGGATTTAATCGCCGCTCCTATTGGCCAACAATCCAACTTGACGGATCAGCCAAAGAAGTTGAGAATGAATTGGCCTTTGGGCGAGAGCCTTTATTTGTTGAGGTAAGACCATGAAGCATCTCGATATCAATAAAATTAAATCTGCCATTGAAAAAACCATTATTTTTTCCGCCTGCCTTGTCCTTGCTTTTGCCCTCTTATCGATGTCCATTGCGCATCATAAAGTCCAATTAAATAAAGCCAAATTTAATGAGCAAAAAATCAATAACACGCTCGATGTATATCGCTCTAATTTATCTCAGCAATTAGCGATTATTGCAAGCTCAACAATTTTCGTCGATTATCTCAATTCTGGTGAAATCTCTAGAAATAATTTATTACCGCAATTTCTCTACCAAATTAAAAATCTCAATACACCGAGCATCATCGGCATGTCCATCGAAAAAGAAAATAATGAAGTTATTTTTGCTATGGGTAGCAGAACCCCTTATCACATCACATTGAACTTATGTTATCTTAATCGAACTTTAAACAATGAATATGGTCTGTGCAATGAGACCTGGACGCTCTTCTTTAACCCAGAACGATTGTTTGATTCCCTCAAAAAAATCAATCCTGATTTATATGATTGTCCTTCCTGCCAAGCTGTTGACTTGTTATCCAGCGACACACTCGGTCATTTCGATATCGAAGATAACACGCCGCTCATTATTCATGCTGGCGTTAAAACGGCACAAGATTATTCATTCTTTTATTACAGCGCTTTGATGTTGATTACATTCATTGGCTTAGTATTCTGGATCCGTCATCGCATTAAATTTATTTTTAATAAATACATCGCCACGCCACTCGCCTTTATCACCAGTCATTTAAAACAAGGACTGCCTTTAGAGCATCGAAAAGATGAAATCCAAGAATTCGCTTATCTTATCGATCAAATCGAACAATGGAAAAAGCAGTTAGAAACGTTACATGAAAAAGAAAAAGAAGCTGAAATTGGCAAGATGCTCAAACAAATCGTACATGATATAAGATCTCCACTCACGGCAATTGATGTCATCACACAAGAATTATCTGAAGTGGAAGAAACAAAGCGTACGATCATCAAAAGCGCGGTCGATACACTCAAAGATCTTGCGAACAATATTCTTTCTTTGGCTACGCAAAAAGAAAAACGGGCCGGTGTTTATGTTGAATACGCAGAACCTGTTGCCTTATTGCTCGAAAGAATCATTTCGGAAAAAAGAGTTCAGATCTCCAAAAGTATTCCGCTCTCTCTAGAAATCAAAAATGCCTATAGTTTATTTGCTAAAATAGATCATGTTGCTTTCAAACGCGTGATCTCCAATATGATCAACAATGCGCTCGAAGCTATTCAAAATCAGATTAAGGCGCATGGCGACACTTATCACGGGGCGATCAAAGTAACGCTCAGCGAATCACCCACACATCAAATACAAATTGATATTGTCGATAATGGCTGTGGCATCGCTCCAGAAAATCTTGAAAAGATTTTACAGGGGGGGGTGAGTATCGGTAAAGAAGATGGGCATGGCATCGGACTGTCTTCCTCAAAAAAAATGATCGAATCCTTCGGAGGATCTCTCGAAGTGACCTCCCACATCGATGAAGGCACGACGATAAAACTGCTTTTACCGATTGCGCCGCCTGCTTCTTGGTTTCCATCAAAAATCACACTTCATCAAAATTCTGAAGTCATCATCCTCGATGATGATAAAGCGATTCACGCCCTTTGGGATATGCGTTTTAAAGCGGTTCTACACGATGAGGATCATATTACCATCCAACATTTTTATGCCCCCGAACTATTGATGCAGCGCCCACTAGGCCATCCCATTTCCGCCATTTTCGGATTAATCGATTACGAATTGATGAATAAAAACATCACCGGCATTGATGTCATCAAACAATTGCATCTGGAAAAAACAGCTATTTTAGTTACCAGCCGTTATGAAAATGTCAAAGTACGCGAAGAAGCGAGCGGGCTCGGCATTAAAATTCTACCGAAAAATTTCGCCGCTTACATTGATATCGAGATCTTATCTTCCGCCACTCAAGAAATCGTCTTTATTGATGATGATGAAGCGCTCACATCGCTTTGGCAATTAGCGGGAAAAACATCCAACAAACAGGTTCACGTCTTTAACCGAAGCAGTGAGTTTACGAAGGTCATCCATACCTTTAAAAAAGATACCCCCATTTATATTGACTCGAGCTTGGCAGAAGAAATTCGCGGAGAAGAGTTCGCTAAAGGACTTTATGATCAGGGATTTTCTGAATTGTATTTAGCCACGGGTTATGATGCCGATCATTTTAAACCGATGCCCTGGATTAAAAAAATTGTCGGAAAAAATCCGCCATTTTAATGAGACGACTAATTAGCTACTGAGCCCGTGATGAAATAAGAATGCTCAGCTTTTGGATGAGTGTTTCCGGAAGCACGCTGAATCGTTATCGAGATTATTACTTAAAGGAGAATAATGACATGACTGACCAACCCTCGCTGACATTGAGTTTAGAACATTGGCATATCGTTGCACATGAGCTTACAACGCCTTTGAGCGTCATCGGCTTTAATGCTGATGTCATCAAAAAAACATTACCCCTGTTGATGGCCTCCTGTGGCTGCGATGCAACTGCTGAAAAACAGAAAGCGCTGTTAACTCAGCTTGAAACGGCTGTCACGATGGTCAGCGATTATGATGCGATTTGTTCTGCTTATATTTCCATGGTAACGATGCTCTTGAGTCCTATTGAAGAAATCTATACAGAATTCAAACTGCTTTCCATGACAACCTGCGTGCAACAAGCATTAGACTCTTTGCACTTTAAATATGACTTGAAAAACAAGCAAAACATCATCAATCAAACAACCGATTTCCAATTTTTGGGCAATCGCTCGCTCGTCTTACATATTTTATTTAATCTTTTTAGAAATGCCGATTATTTCATTCGTCACGCAGGAAGACCCGGTCAAATGCACTTATCTTCTTCAGAAGATGATCACTTTTTTTATTTACAGATCAAAGATACGGGGGCCGGCATCGATGAAGCGGCATTACCTCATGTTTTTGAGCCGTACTTTACGACTCGAAAAGATGCTCGAATTGGATTGGGTTTGTATTTTTGTCAACGCGCAATGAAGATGATGCAGGGCGAAATCTCCATTCGTTCAAAAAAAGATGAATGGACCGAAGTTACGTTGAAATTCCCAAAAATATCTTCACCCTAATGAGCGATAAATTCGATCTGAATTTTTTTCACAAATCTTTAAAAAACTTGTAGATTATTTTTGAGAATGTGTTAAAAATTCTCTCGTTTGCAAGAGCAAACAAAATAAATGGTATATCGCTTTTATGTTGAAGTTACAATCGATATTTGAGCTGCCGAAGCGGCAAGTGCAAGTGACCTGCCAGCCGCAATCTATTTCTTTCTCTCTCGTAAAAAAGCCCCTCTCTCGAAGCTTAAAAATCTTCGAAGAATCTTGTTCGTTGGATAATCTCACAGTAGTCGACGCAGCTAATTTGTATCATTTAACACACCATAAACAAAGCTTATCCATTCCTGCTTTTATCTACGAGGAGATTTCCCCATGACACGCGAAATGATTATATCTGAAGAACTTGAACCCCCCTCGCCGCATAACTTGGCGACGTCGTCGTCTTTATCACCCACTTATGAAGTGGCCTTGTCTCGGATTGATTTATCTGCCGTTCCCTCACCCTCCAAAACAATCCCTTTAAAAACCAATGCTTTCTATCGGCGATTTTTCAAGGGCGTTTCTGCCAAAGAATATAACAACTGGCAATGGCAATTAAATAATCGCATCATGTCCTTATTTGAACTCAAGCGGTTCCTTCACTTATCCGAAGATGAAATCAAAGCGTTTTATGTGGGTCAAGATAGGTTGCCTTTATCTATCACGCCTTACTACTTAAGCCTAATCGACCCCCATAACGCCGAGCAACCGCTTCGAAAATCAGTCATTCCCACCCAACAAGAATTTACTCGAAGCGTGGGTGATCAGGATGACCCCTTAGCGGAAGATCAGGATAGTTCCGTGCGTGGAGTAGTCCATCGGTACCCTGATCGCGCGTTATTTTTAGTCACCAACTCTTGTTCGGTGTATTGTCGTTATTGTACGCGTTCTCGCATGGTCGGCGAATGCGTGGCCGAGCCACTCACTCGAGCAGATTGGGAAAAGGCTATTCAGTACATTGCAGAACATACTGAAATTCGAGATGTCTTGTTATCAGGCGGCGATCCCTTAACGATGAGCGATGAAGCATTGGAATGGTTACTGTCTCGATTACGAAAAATCCCGCATGTCGAAATGATTCGTATCGGTACCAAAACACCCGCCGTACTGCCACAACGGATTACGCCGGCTTTATGTAAAATGCTTAAGAAATATCATCCTTTATACTTAAGCTTGCATTTTACGCATCCCGATGAGCTGACGAAAGAAACGGCAAAGGCCTGTGAGCGATTAGCCGATGCGGGTATCCCACTGGGCAGTCAAACGGTACTCCTGGCCGACATCAATGATAACGTCGACACAATGAAAAAATTGATGCAGGGATTGCTGCGCATTCGTGTAAAACCCTATTATATTTTCCAGTGCGATCCGATCATCGGTTCTGGCCACTTCCGAACGCCGATTGAAAAAGGGCTGGAAATTATTCAGGGATTGAGAGGATATACTTCTGGTTATGCAGTGCCCGCTTATGTGATTGATGCCCCAGGCGGCGGCGGGAAAATCCCTCTATTGCCAGAATATGTACAAGGCAGAGAGGGGCAGGATATCGTCCTGAAAAATTATGAAGGGAAACAATTTCGTTATCCTGATCCAATCTGCGACTAAAAGATTATGTCATCCCGCGGCTTGACTGCGGGATTCAGTTTATTTTGTAGGATTTAACTATCTCTGGACTTACGCGAAAAGCTGAGATGCAAGGCGGGGAAACGCAGCATGCAACCGAAGTTTATTAAACAATAAATGAGGATTGCCGTAGGGGCACGCTGCTGCGTGCCCTTTCTAACAAAGCAGATCACTTTTCGCGTAAGTCTAGCATCTATCCAAAACGAGGAATTAATTTTGAAAATCGGATTAACTTACGATCTACGAGAAGATTATCTCAACGCGGGTTTTTCTTTAGAAGAAACAGCTGAACTAGATAAACCAGAAACCATTGATTCCATTGCGGCAGCCATTCAATCGGCTGGCCACACAGTCGAGAAAATCGGCGGTTTACAGCCATTGATGTCCAAATTATTAAAAGGAAAACGCTGGGATTTAATCTTCAATATCGCCGAAGGTTTATATGGCCTTGCGCGCGAATCGACAATTCCTTGCTTACTCGATGCTTATAAAATCCCTTATGTGTTTTCAGATCCGGTCACTTTAGCGACTTGCCTACATAAAGGATTTACCAAAAGAATCATTCACGAATTAAACATCCCAACCGCGCCCTTTGACATCATCTCACACATTGGCGAGCTCGGCCTTGTATTGCAAAAAAATAAACGACTTGTTTTCCCCTTATTTGTCAAACCGGTCGCAGAGGGGACTGGCAAAGGAATTAATGCCAAATCGATCATTCATGACATGGGCACGCTCAAAAAAACTTGTGCTCGACTCATTCGAACGTTTAAACAACCTGTCCTGATTGAAACTTACCTACCCGGACGAGAATTCACGGTCGGCATGATCGGAACGGGCCAAGACGCGCGCGTATTAGGCGTGATGGAAATCCATTTCAACGCACAAGCGAAAAATAACATTTATTCTTTCGATAATAAAGCAACGTACGAAGACAAAATCGAATACACGTTATTAAAAGAAAAATCGCTCCTTAAAAAAATTGAGGCGGTCTGCTTGGCTTCCTGGCGAGGATTAAATTGCCGGGATGCGGGGCGTATTGATATTCGTTGCGATCAAAAAGGTCAACCCAACTTTATCGAAGTCAATCCATTGGCGGGGCTGCATCCGATCGATTCGGATTTAACCATTCTCTGCCGGATGCTCGACGTCCCCCATGAACAATTGATTCAAATGATTTTAACTTCGGCAATGAAAAGAACGGAAAAGAGTCGAGGATTGAGAAAGAAGACCACCTAACGTCTGCGAGGAGCGCTAGCGACGAAGCAATCCAGAAAAAAGCTTCGCCCACACCTCGCAGTGACGAACATGAAGTGCAGGATGACGGAAAATTGGTCCCGAAATCAAGCCTCAGGGTAATAAATCAGCACATCACAGACCGATAATAAAATGGGTTATTTTTATGCAAAATTCAAGCAACGCTACGAAAGGGCACACACGGATTGTCATTTTATACAATCATCCCATCGACACAACACGCAGTGATGAACAAGATACACTCATTCAAGCGCATTTCGTAGAAGACATCCTTAAGCAACAAGGTCACGAGGTTAAATTACTTGCCTGTGATTTGAATTTGATGGTGCTACAAAATCAATTAATCGAGCTCAAACCCGACTTGGTCGTCAATTTCACCGAGGGGCTCAATGGCCGAGGTGAATTCATTCATTTTCCACCTTATTTATTGGAATCGTTAAAAATTCCCTTCACTGGCGCTTCAGCCGAATCGATTTATTTAACCTCTCATAAATTATTGGCAAAACAACTCCTCGCACAACATCGACTACCGACCGCCCCTTGGTTCGATGCGAACGCGGCAAATAAAAAAATCGGTATGCGAAAGAAAAAATTTATCGTTAAATCAATTTGGGAACATTCTTCGCTGGGTTTAGATGATTCTTCGATTGTTGAGACGACACAAACAAAAGCGCTGACTCAGCTAATCCAACAAAAATCTGAACAATTAAATACGCCTTGTTTTGCGGAAAGTTTTATCGACGGTCGAGAATTTAATGTGACTTTGCTCGAACAAAAAAACGGCGTCAAAGTATTGGCCGTTGCCGAAATTCGATTTGAACAATTTGAAAATCGTCATGCAATTTTAAGCTATACAGCAAAATGGGATGATGATTCATTTGAGTCGACGCATTCCACACGACATTTTGATTTTAAAAAACAGGATCGACCCCTCATCGCTCAGCTTAAAAAAATCAGCCTCGACTGCTGGCATTTATTTAAATTAAACGGTTATGCACGTATTGATTTTCGCATCAATCGACAGAATAAACCGTTTATTCTCGAGATTAATGCAAACCCTTGCCTCTCCCCCGATGCCGGTTTTATGGCGGCCGCAAAAAAAGTTCGCCTATCCCCTGAGGATGTCATATCATCCATTATTCAATCAGCTTTATAGGAAATAGATTATGATTTTCAGAGATCAGCTACGCCCAGAAGACAAAGCCATTTTACATAACCTATTAATTCAAACAGGCTTTTTTTTCGATTATGAAATCGCCGTGGCAATAGAGCTCATCGATGACCGCCTTGAAAAAAAAGAAAAAAGCCATTATCAGTTTTTACTTGCTCAAGAAAATGAAGACCCCTCCTCAGTCATTGCTTTTGCCAGTTATGGATTCGTTGCCGGCACGCAATCCAGTTATGATCTCTATTGGCTCGCTGTCGACCCAACAAAGCAAAATAAACGCATGGGTTCGACCTTATTAAAAGAAGTGGAACAGCGCATCAAAAAAACGGGCGGAAAGAATTTTTATGCGGAAACGTCGGGACGCGAAAAGTATACACCGACACATCAATTTTATTTAAGAAACAATTTTATACTCGAGGCGCGATTGAAAGATTTTTATTTTGTCGGCGACGATAAATTGTTTTTCAGTAAAGTGCTGTGAACTTTCACTCTAAGATAAAAAAACGACTGGCATGATATCGCTTTCTGCAACCCTCAAAAAAACCTTACGCACTTCTACGCCGCTCGTCACCTCACGATTAGTCAGTGCATTGAGTGGTTTTTTAAGCATGATTTTAATCGCGATGCTCGGGCGTACAGCGCTCGCTGCCGGCGCGTTAATTTCTTCTTCTCAAATTACGATCAATGCCACGGCTTGGTCCATCCTCTTTGCGCTTTCAGCTATTGTGAGTCGCGCGTTCGGTGAAGGAAAACGAAAAGAATTAGGGCATATTCTTCGCCAGGGTTGGCTACTGAGTTGTCTTATCAGTATTTTGATGATGATTCTTTTTTGGAGCATGGGCGCAATTCTAACAGCCTTTCATCAGGATCCTCATCTCGTGCAAATAGTAGCCCCCTATTTTCGCATTCTTGTTTGGGGATGTCCGGCAGGTATACTTTATATTTGCACCATTCAATTTATGGCCGGCGTTTCTCGCGCAAAATACATTGTGCATTTCAGCCTTATTACGATTTTGTTATCACTCGCGCCAGGTTATGGATTGCTCTTCGGAAAATTCGGCCTACCTAACCTCGGTATTATCGGTATGGCTTATGCGAGTGTTTTAGCGATGTGGACTGGCCTGACTCTCAGCATTTTTCATTTAATCATCGACGATTATTACAAACCCTTCGATATTTTTAATTTCAAAGTAAAACAAGATTTTTCTTATCTGCACAAAATCTTTTCGGTGGGATTTCCCATCGCCGTTCAATTCGCGAGCGAACTTTCCGCCTTTTCATTTTCAATTATCATGATCGGCTGGCTCGGCGAAACGCCGTTAGCAGCACAGCAAATTATTATTCAACTCTCCTGTCTCGTCATTATGGTTCCGTCAGGCATTGGGCAAGCAAGCGGTATTTTAATCGGACAGGCACTCGGTCAAAAAAATTTCTCGGAAATCCGCTTGTTCGGTAAAGCGGGTTTATATGCGGGCCTTATTTTTATCACTGGCGTTGCCGTGGTTTATTGGGGATTCCCTCGGCTACTCATCCGTTTGTTTTCATTAAATCCGGACAATGCGGCGACCGCACAAATCGTCCATACGACGGTTATTTTATTAGCGATCGACGTATTCGTTCAATGTTTTGATGCGATACGAAATATTACCACCGGCGCTTTACGCGGTTTTCATGATACCAAAATGCCGATGATCAATGGCATTATCGCCAGCTGGGGCATTGCCATCCCGCTCGGTTATATTCTGTGCTTTCCTTTACATATCGGTATTATCGGTATTCGCATCGCAACAGCCATTGCTTGGCTTTTCGGCTCGATCACTTTATTGCACCGATTCCATAATAAATCCAGACTGGCGCCAAGCCTCATACAACACAACCGCCACGCTGTTCGATAAATTCAATGAACGAATATT